>DAOTZF010000224.1:0-7230 GCA_034434415.1 Anaerolineales bacterium
TTCGCCACTAGGATACTTCCGTATTGCTACAAAAGCACCTCGTTCGACTTGCATGTATTAGGCACGCCGCCAGCGTTCATCCTGAGCCAGGATCAAACTCTCCGCAAAAAATTTTTCACTCTTGCGAGTGTATAGTTTACGGTTTATTACTGGATTCGACAGAGTTGTTGCTTCCTATCACTATTCAGTTGTCAAGGTGCGGTGCGAAGCGGGTTTTGGATGTCTCGCTCCGGCCTGTTTTTCATCGACAGACGAAAAACCGATGTTCTCTTTCAACATCGGCTCGTCAGACTGCAAAACCAACAGGCTTGTGTCTCTGACGTGAGACCACTACTCAGTTTTCAATGATCTGTCAGGGGGACGAGATCCGTGAACTTACTGGCGAACGCTGATTATACGATTTTTCACTACTTTGTCAATAGTCGTCAGACAAATTCACCTTAAAATATTGCCTTTTCATGCCAATCCCGGGCATGGGATTCGATCAATTCTACGGCGCGATTCACGCCATCCTCGGCTCGAATCACTCGACCAATTTCACCTGCCCGCTCACCAGCAGCTTTTGACCTAGCCTTGACGATCGCGTTCACCAACTTCTCCAAGGATAGATCCTTCACAAGGATCGGTTCTGGTCCTGCACCAAGTGCATGGACACGCCTGCCCCAGAACGGCTGGTCGGCGGTGAACGGCACAACGATGTTCGGAATCCCTGCGCGCAAACCTGCAGAGGTTGTCCCAGCCCCGCCGTGATGAATGACCATCTTACAGCGCGGCAACAGCCAATCATGTGAAGCAGATTCGAGATACAGCAAATCCCTTGATGAAGGTCGATTCACTTCTCCCCACCCCGAAAGAATAATTCCGCTGTGGTTTGTCTGTTTCAAACATTCACATATGATCTCATCAATTCGCTTTGCATCGCGATTGACCATGCTTCCAAACGAAACACAAATCGGTTTTTCTCCTGAGTTCAAAAAAGAATGCAATTCATCCGTCGGGTGGTATGACTCGTTGGAATTAAAAAAGAAATACCCTGTCACGTGGACATTTCCTCCCCACTCGTTTGAAGGGGGCAAAACGCTGGGACTCCACGCGCACAGAATCAAAGTCGGAGGGCGAAGCGGATTCTTGTCGAAAGGGAAATACAGTTTGCGTTTGGGTAATCCTGCACGACGGCGGACCTGTTCATACCCGAGGCGGGCTGTCCACTTTGAAATTCGGCTGGAGGCGAAATGCGAAAAGTAATTCAACGCGCGGATTTTCAGGTCAGGCAGGGTGACGTTGGGATAATCGCCCGTAGGCGTGAACATCGGAAATGTTTGAATGTGAACATCGGGGATGTTCTTCTCGCGCGCAATCGTGTGCGCACCGACCGCGTGGGCGAACGTGTGGACGATAAGATCTGCATCGCGGCAGGCTATATCGGTTTGACGCGCAACATCGGCGCCGATCGCTACGGCATGATCCATCATTTCACGCATTTGTTTGAGAGGGTTAAAACCCACATTGTTAAAGCGGCGGCTCAGGTCTTCGGGATCGCCTGCCAAAGGGAAGAATAAAACACCATGCTCTTCAATGAGATTTTTGAATCGTTGTGGCGCGGCGAGTTTGACGGAATGTCCACGAGCCATTAACCCCAGTGAAAGCGGGAGAAACGGTTGAACATCGCCGCGCGAACCATAGGTGAGGATCGTTATGTTCATATCTTATTTAGCTTGGCGTTTATATCTTTCCATTTTCGAGCATGAGACTCGATCAATTCTACGGCGCGCATCACGCCATCCTCATTTTTAATAACGCGACTGAGCGCCTGCGCATGCTTGTGAATCACATCTCCATTCGCTTCGGTGATCGCCCGGATCAACAGTTCTACGGATAGATCTTTGACCAAAATCGGTTTGGGCGCGGCGCCTACCGCGTGGACTCGCCGCGCCCAAAAGGGCTGGTCAGTCATGAATGGCACAATGGCTTGCGGTATACCCGCGCGAAGAGCGGCGGCAACCGTCCCTGCGCCGCCGTGGTGGATAAGCATAGAACAGCGCGGCAAGAGCCAGTCATGCGGTGCGGATTCAAGGTAGAGTAGATCGTTAGAGGAAGTTTTGTAAGCACTCCCCCACCCGGAAAGGATGATTCCGCGGTTCCTTGTTTTCGCCAAAGCATCACGAATGATACTGTCGATCTTTTCCGCATCGCGGTTGACCATACTGCCAAATGAAACGCAAATGGGAGGTTCGCCTGCATCGAAAAAGTTTTGCAACCCGGGAGTCGGCTGATAGTATTCTGTTTCATCAAAAAAGAAGTACCCTGTCACGTGGACGTTCGCCGACCATTCTTTTGAAGGTGGTAGGAGGCTGGGGCTCCACGCGCACAGGATCGGCGTCGGGAGGCGAAGCGGGTCATCATCAAAGGGGAAATACAATTTGCGTTTGGGGAGTCCTGCACGACGGCTGATTTGTCCAAATCCAAGTAGGGATAGCCACCAGATGATTCTTTGCGCTGCGTTGTGTGTGAAGTAATTCAGCGCGCGAAACCTCAGATCAGGCAGAACGACATTGGGATAATCACCCGTCGACGCGTACATTGGAAAGGTTTGCACGTGAACATCGGGGATGTTCAATTCACGGGCACGAGTGTGACCGTCTACGGTGTGCGAGAATGCGTGGATGATGAGGTCGGCATCTTCGCATGCTTCGGTGCTTTGTTGAAATACGTCCCCGCCGATTTCGAGCGCATGCACAAACCCCTCACGCATCATTTTGAAGATGTTCAAGCCCGCATCGTTGATCTTTTGTATCGGACCTGCTGGATCACCCAACAAAGGGACAAATTTTATGCCGTATCCCTCCACGAGGTCTTTGAAGCGCGACGGCGCGGCGAGCGTGACGGAGTGCCCGCGTGAAATCAATTTCACCGACAGCGGTAGAAACGGCTGGACATCGCCGCGTGAGCCGTATGTAAGGATGGTAATGTTCATCTTATTAATTGCGGCTTTGTACGCCGTCGAATATCGTCACCATCTCATTCCAAATCTGCACATGAGATTCGATCAACTCCACCGCCCTGCTTACGCCATCTTCGTTTCGCATTTGTTGGCTGATGACCTGCACTCGCTCACGTATACCCGGAGAATCAGCCTCCGAAATCGCCTGAGTCAACCGCTCGACACTTAGACGCTTAAGTGGAATGGGTTTGGGACCCGCTCCCACCGCATGGACTCTCCTGGCCCAAAACGGCTGGTCGATCATGAAAGGCACGACGATGTTTGGAATGCCGGCACGCAGACCGGCGGACGTTGTCCCTGAACCGCCATGGTGGATGACCATATTACAGCGCGGCAATAACCAGTCATGCGGAACGGCATCAAGATAGAGCAATTCGGCGGATGAGGCTCCATTTATTTTTCCCCATCCGGAAAGGATGATGCCACGCTGACCGGTTTTCATCAACGCTTCACGAACCATGCGATCGATCTTCTCCGCGTTGCGGATGACCATGCTTCCAAATGTGACACAAACCGGCGGCGCACCCGCGCTCAGAAATTCCTGCAAAGAGGCAGGAGGCTGATAGGAATCGATTCGGTCGAAGCGAAGGGAACCGATAACATGCACGTTCGAGTTCCAATCTTTTGAAGGCGGGAGAAGGCTCGGGCTCCACGCGCACAGAATCGGCATCGGGGGATGAAGCGGGTTTTCGTCGAAGGGAAAATAAAGTTTGCGCCTCGGAAGCCCCGCCTTACGGCGGATTCGTCGAAATCCATACAGGCTCAACCACCAGATGATTCTCTGCACGGCGATGTGAGTCAGATAATTCAAGGAAGGAATTTTCAGATCGGATAGCGTGATTTCGGGATAATCCCCGGTGGGCGTGTACATCGGTGAAGCTTGCACCTGAATATCGGGTATATTCATTTCGTGCGCACGAGTATGTCCATCAATCGTATGTGATACGGAGTGAATGATGAGGTCGGCGCCTTTGCAGGCTTCCTCACTTTGTTTAATAACGTCCGCCCCGACTTCCAGCGCATAGACCACCTCTTCATTTAGAATTTTGATGAAGTTATGGTTGGCTTCGATGATGCGCCGAATCGGCTCTTCCGGGTCGCCCGGCAAGGGGATAAAGGATATGCCATAACCTTCAACGAGTTCTTTGAATCGATAAGGCGCTGCCAGTTTGATCGAATGTCCATTCGCCATCAATCTTATTGAGAGAGGTAGAAACGGCTCGACATCGCCCCGCGTACCGTAGGTGAGGATGGTGATGTTCATAGTCTCGATACGGCGGTTATGGTTGAGTAGCCGCGAAGAGACATCGAAACCCACCGCCTACTCGACCACCCAAATGTCAATTCATCTCCTGCCTACCGGACATAGCACGCAATAATGTGTTTTGATCTGCGTATTCCAGATCGCCGCCCATGGGCAAACCGCGTGCGAGACGAGTAACTTGAATTCCAAATTTCTTCAACTGGGTGTGCAAGTATTGAGCAGTCGCATCCCCTTCCATGCTGGGATTCGTCGCCAGGATTATTTCTTTCACTCCCCCATTCGCCACGCGCGCGATCAATTGCTTGATCTTCAAATCATCGGGACCAATGCCTTCGATGGGAGATAAGACTCCCTGCAAGACATGATACTTGCCTTGATAGCCGCCTGTGCGTTCCAGAGCCAGAACATCCAGCGCTTCTTCTACAACACAGATGACACTTCCGTCACGTCGAGATGACTCGCACACTTCACAGCGTTCGCGTCCCGCTTCGGTGATGTTGAAACATTCCTGACAAAAGGCAGTATTCGCTTTGAGGTTTGCCAAAGCAAGTGCCAGATCATCTGAGACATCGTCGGTGGCGCGGAGGAGATAGAACGCCAGCCGTGAAGCGGACTTGGGTCCGATACCTGGAAGCCGTTCGAGGGCGTTGATTAATGATTGAATTGATTCAGGTAATAGCATAAGGGTTTGAAAGTTAGCAAGTTAGCAAGTTTGAACGTTCAAACCTTTCAACCTGTCAACGTGAAAACTAGAAAGGAAGCCCACCAGCCAGCGGACCCATCAATTTCTCTTGAAGTGCACGCGACTGATCGAGCGCCATATTCACCGCGGACAAGACCAAGTCCTGCAACATTTCGGCATCGGCATCTTTGATGAAATCGGGGGAGATTTCAACAGATTGACATTTTTGGTCGCCCGTCATCACGACTTTGATCGCGCCGCCACCCGCTGTGACAGTGACCGTTTCCACGGCAAGTTTCGCCTGCGCTTCTTCCATTTGCTTCTGCATCTTTTGCAGTTGTTGCATCATGCCAGCTTGCCCGCCGCCCATTTGTGGTCCTTTGTTGAATCCTTTAGCCATAAATACCTCGTTATTCGATAGTAGAGAATAGAGAGTAGGTCTAGTCTTTCAATACTAATATCGAGTATCTAATCTCTATTCTCGTTCTTAATCCTGCATATCCACGATCTCGCCGCCGTGTTGGATGGCGGTTGCCACCATGCCATCTTGCGCCACGTTCGCGGGGATCTTGCCTTTCGCATTCGTCACCACACAACGCACGCTCACGTCCGCGCCAAACTCGTCCTTGATCAACTTTTGGATCGCTTCGATCTGATCGGGCTTGTCGATCTTTGAAACCAGCACGTCGCTCGCCAAACCCAGG
This sequence comes from Anaerolineales bacterium, assembly GCA_034434415.1. Classification (GTDB taxonomy): domain Bacteria; phylum Chloroflexota; class Anaerolineae; order Anaerolineales; family Villigracilaceae; genus Defluviilinea. The sequence goes on from DAOTZF010000224.1 coordinate 5,652, forward strand.
ATCAACGTCTTGCCTTGCACGTCGATCATCTTGACCGAGTTCATCAACGCCGAAAGATTTGCCTGCGCCTTTGGCAAAGCCGATGACATATGCTTCCACGCTTTGATGACATCTCCCGCGCTGACAGCAGATTTTTCAACTGGATGTGGAGCCGCCTCTGACTCCGCTTTGGGCTTAGATTCTGCTTCCTGATAAAGGATAGCAGGCTGAGGCTTAGAACGAATCGGCGCGGCGGGTTGCGGAGATTCGTTTGGAGCGTCCAATACTTCTGCTAAAGCAAGTTCCAAACTCAAAGAGGGCTGCCAGCCGCCGCGCAAATCCGTAGCGGCATTATTGAATGATTTCATCATGCGCAAAACATCGCTCGTCGAAAAGGACTTGGCGTGCGCCTGCATCTGCTTCTTGACATCCGCCGTGGCTTCGACTTGATTCGCATTGCCCATTTGAATGAGCATGAGACCGCGCAGATACTCAACGATCTGACGCGCCAGCGAACGCGGATCAGCGCCCGCATCGAGCGCCTTGTGGATGGTCTCAAGCCCGTGCGCAGGATCGTGATCCATGATAGACGTGAGGGTATCGAGCACGGTTTGACTCGTGGCAGTGCCAAGCACAGTTTGCGCGAGGGCAAGCGTGATCTTATCGCCCGTGGACGATAGTTGATCGAGTAATGAGATCGCATCCCGCATACCGCCTGCAGACTGACGCGCTATTTGAATCAACGCATCATCATCCGCCTGAAGGTTCTCGGCTTTGACGATCATCTTGAGATTGGTAACAATCTCCCCCACTGGCACACGGCGGAACTCATGACGCTGGCAACGCGAGAGAACCGTCGCAGGGATTTTATGAATTTCAGTGGTGGCTAAAACAAAGATGGCATGTGGCGGTGGCTCTTCGAGCGTTTTGAGGAGCGCATTGAACGCCGCCGTCGAAAGCATGTGGACTTCGTCAATGATATAGATTTTGTACTTGCCCTGCGATGGTGAGAAGTTGATCTTATCGCGCAAGTCACGGACATCGTCAACGGAGGTGTTGGATGCCGCATCGATCTCGATGAGGTCCATAAACCGATTGTCGTTCACCGCTTTGCAGTGGTCGCATTCGTTACAAGGTCGTTTGGTAGGATCGGGATTCGTACAATTGACCGCCTTCGCCAAAAGACGCGCAAGTGTGGTCTTGCCCGTTCCGCGCGAACCCGCGAAGAGATAAGCATGCCCAACGCGGTCAGCCGCGATGGCGTTCTTGAGCGTGGTGACGATGTGATCCTGCCCCATCACTTCTGCCCATTCTTTCGGTCGGTATTTTCGGTAGAGTGCTTGTGTCATAATCAGTTGGTAGTTGATGGTGGGTTGTTGGCGGTTAATGCTGACAACTGTCAACTACCAACCACCAACAGAAATTAAGGCACTAGATACACCGCTCTTACATTTCCGCTCGGATCGAGTAACTGCGCTTCCTCGCCCGAACCCCAAACAGGTTCGGTCTCACCCCAGTATAAATCAATGACCGTGTTCGTTCCAGCAATGGTATGGATCTGCACCGCGCCGCCGCTGTTGAGTGTGAGGTTTGGGAAGAC
>DAOTZF010000225.1:0-2788 GCA_034434415.1 Anaerolineales bacterium
ACTGGCGCCAGCGGACTGCTCGGAATCAACCTCGCCCTTGAAACCATGCGCGAGCATGAAGTCATTGGTGTGGATCGCGGCAAGTTGAAGTCCGCGCCGTTTCCAGTGATAAAAACAAACTTTTTCAATACCAACGCATTCGAGCCGATGTTGGATTCAATACAGCCAGATTGGGTGATCAACTGCGCTGCATTGGCGAACCTCGAAGAGTGCGAGAAACATCCCGACCAGGCGAGAATCCTCAACACAGACCTGCCGCGTGAGCTGGCAACGACATGTGCCGAGCGAAATATCAAATTCATCCACCTCTCCACTGATGCGGTCTTTGACGGTTCAAAAGATGGTTCGTACTCTGAAGAAGACACACCCAACCCGCAGGGCGTATATTCGCAGACCAAACTCGATGGCGAACACGCCGTGCTCGAAGCCAATCCGGAAGCCATCATTGCACGCGTCAACTTCTTTGGCTGGTCGCTGGGCGGAAGGCGCAGTCTCGGCGAGTTCTTTGTCAACAACCTGAGCGAGGGTAAAAACGTCAACGGCTTTACCGATGTGGTCTTCTGTCCGATGTGGGTCAACCACCTTGCGCAAACTCTCATCACCATGCTCAAAAAAGATTTGCATGGTTTGTATCACGTGGTTGGCGCGCAGGCGATGAGCAAGTATCAATTCGGGGTCGAGGTGGCGAGGAAGTTCGGGCTGAGAGAAAGCCTCATCGAGCCGCAATCCGTCGAAAGGTCAGGGCTGACCGCCAAACGCTCCCACAATTTATGGCTGTCTGTCCACAAGTTATCCACAGATTTGAGGCGCGAAATCCCCGAATTCTCCACGGGTTTGGACGGGTTTTACACACAGTTCCAGCAAGGTTATCCACAGAAAATTCGCAGTTATCAACAGTAGTTACCCACAAAATCAAAACATTATCCACAGGAACTCCACATGAAAAATCTGCTCAAACTTGAAGAACTTTTTTTGTTCGGACTCGCGCTTTTTCTTTTTTCAGGGTTGGATTACGGATGGGGCTGGTACGCGCTCCTGTTTTTGACTCCTGACCTGAGCATGATCGGCTATGTGATGAACCCCCGCGTCGGCGCGTGGACGTACAACCTGATTCACCATAAGGGAGTTTCCGTCGCCCTTTACGCGTTGGGCGCGTTCACCGCCATCCCGTGGCTGATGTTCGCAGGGACGATCCTGCTCGGTCACTCCAGCCTCGACCGCGTGCTTGGATATGGCTTGAAGCATGAAGACGCGTTCCAGAATACGCATTTAGGTAGGATTGGGAGGTAGATACGCCTCATGAACTTCTCAAATCCAAAACGGGACGCACGCTCGTTAACCATGTCATTCTGAGCGAAGCGAAGAATCCCTACTGCGGTGGTAGAGACCCTTTGGTCGCGAAGAGCACGCTCCCTAAGGGTGACATGACCTTGAGTGACACGACATAATATTCGGAGGACAAAATGGAATTCAAAATTCAAGACCAATGGATCGGACCGAACCACCCGGCCTACTTCATCGCCGATATCGCGGCAAACCACGATGGAGATATAAACCGTGCGAAACTGTTGATTCGACTCGCGAAAGAAGCGGGCGCGGATGCGGCGAAGTTCCAGCATTTTCAAGCCCCCAAGATCGTTTCGGATTACGGCTTCACGCACATGAACTCGAAAGTCAGCCACCAGGCGAAGTGGAAGAAATCCGTGACGGAGGTGTATGCCTCGGCGTCCGTTTCGCAGAGTTGGACTCCCATTCTGAAAGAAGAATGTGACAAAGTCGGCATCCACTTTTTCACCTCGCCGTATGACTACGACTCCATCGAACATGTGAATCCATACATCCCTGCGTTCAAGGCAGGCTCTGGTGAAATTGACTGGATCGAAGCGCTGGAGCACATGGCAACCAAAGGCAAGCCGATGATCATCGCCAGTGGCGCAGCGGATATCGCCGACGTACAGCGCGCCGTCCACGCGATTCTCAAGGTCAACAAGCAGTTATGCCTGATGCAATGCAACACCAACTACACTGCCAGTCTTGAGAATTACGACCACATCCATTTGAATGTGTTGAAGACCTATGCTGTGATGTTCCCCGACGTGGTGCTGGGACTCTCAGATCACACGCACGGTAACGCAACCGTTTTGGGCGCGGTGACGTTAGGTGCGCGCATGATCGAACGTCACTTCACGGATAGCAACGACCGCGAAGGTCCAGATCACAAGTTTGCGATGAACCCCGAAGCGTGGGCGCACATGGTCGAAGAGACGCGTCAACTGGAGCGCGCGCTTGGTTCCTCCGATAAATTCATCGCGGGCAACGAACAGGAGACGAAAGTTGTACAACGTCGCTGTCTGCGTGCGGCGCGGGATATCAAGGCTGGTGAAGTCTTCACCCGCGACATGATCGATGTACTGCGTCCCGCCACGATCGGCGCGATCAAACCGCATGAGATCCCGAATGTGCTCGGCACAAAGGCGCTGGTCGATATGCCGATGGGCAAGGAATTACGCTGGACCGATCTTGGAGAGTAAAAACGTTCGCACGTTGGCAGGTTGGAACGTTTGAACGTGCAAACCTGTAAACATTCCAACCTTTCATTATGAAGATCATTTACTTTTCAAAAAACTACACTCCTCACGATTATCGATTTCTGTCTTCTCTATCTAAGACGAAGAACGAAATCTTCTTTTTGCAATTGGAGGCAACGTCCCGCCAAACGGAGGATAGACCTGTTCCTGCAAATGTTCAGCAAATTTTATGGTCAGGCGGGCGGAGCGAATTCCGCTGG
>DAOTZF010000226.1:0-9074 GCA_034434415.1 Anaerolineales bacterium
CGAGTAGCGACGCGGCAAGGATGGAGGGGCGAAGAAGCGGCAATGTGACTTTCGTCCACGCGCGGAGCGAGTCCGCACCGAGGGAGCGAGCCGTTTGTTCGAGTTTGGGGTCTAGGTTGGAAAGCGCCGCACCGACGATTCGAATCACGATAGTGCTATTGTAAAAAACGTGGGCGAGGAGGATGGCGACGAAAGGGTGAAGGGTGAAGGATGAAGTTGGAAGTGTGGAATGAGGAAAGAGGAAAAAGTGAAAAGTGGAAAGAAGTCCGTTGGGTCCGAGGAGGGAGTTGAAGGACGCGGCAACGACAACCGTCGGGAGCAAAAATGGTACCGCGGTGAGTGCGCGGAGAACGGACTTCCCGCGAAAGTCGTAACGAGCAAAGAGAATGACGGAAGGAATTCCGAGGGCAAGTGTAAGGATGGTGGAAAGCGCGGCTTGGAATAAAGTAAACCGCAATGCATCCATGGCGATCCGTATGTTTTCAGGCGTGAGGGTTTCAAGCGAAAAAGTGAAAGATAGGATTTTAGAAAGGGGAAGGAAGAAAAAGATCGCAAGGAAGGTTAACGGGAGGAGCCAGAGGCAGAGGCAGCGTGACCACATAGGCGCGGAAACCACGGAGAAATTGAATACATTCCGCACCGCAACTTCCCGCCGGTCATTGGTTTGATTCATGTTTATTTCATCACCACGTTCGTCCACGCTCGAATCCATGCATCGCGGTTGGCGGCGATGAAGGCAGGGTCCAACATGGCTGGCTGGCTGGGAATCTGTGCATGTTCGATGAACACATCCGGCAAGATGGCATCTGCATTCACAGGGTAAACGAACATTTGCAGAGGAATATCCTCTTGAAATTGTTTACCCAACATAAAGTCGATGAACTTTTCGGCGAGCGCACGGTTCTGCGTCCCTTTGAGGATGCCGACAAATTCGATCTGGCGGAAGCAGGTATCCGGTCCGATCACCGAAGCGGTGGGCGCATCATCCACCGGGGGGTCTGCGAACACCACTTCCACAGCGGGTGAACTTCCGTAGGAAACGACCATCGGTTGAGGTCCGCGGCCCGACGACGCGCTGAAGTTGGTGTAGTAGGCAGTTTCCCAACCATCCACAACGACCACTCCGTTGTCTTTCAATGCCTGCCAATACTCGGTGTAGGAATCGCCGTAGTGAGCCACAGTAGCCAACAGGAAAGCCAGCCCTGTTGAAGAAGTGGCAGGGTTTTCGACAACCAGCAAGCCGTTATATTCAGGCTTCGTCAACTCTTCCAGGCTTTGAGGAACCGCCAGATAATTTTCGGCAAAATAGTTTTTATCGTAATTGATGCAGACATCGCCGTAATCCACAGGCAAGGCACGATTGGAAGAATCCAGTTTGAATTCGGCAGGAATATTTTGCAACCCGGGCGATTCATACGATTCGAAAATATCGGCATCGAGGGCGCGTGAGAGGAAGGTATTATCCACGCCAAACATCACATCTGCCAGTGGTGCTTCCTTGGTGAGCACTGCTTTGTTGAGCATCGAGCCTGTATCCCCACTGGGGAGAAAAACAACAGTGACATTATTTGCCTCTTCGAAGGACGCAATCACCTCCTCGCTCGCGGCGAACGAGTCGTGAGTCAGTACCGTGAGTGTTGCGGGCTGTGCGGGCGCACACGAGGTAAGAAGAAACATGAAAGTGGAAAGTAAAAGCTTGAAATATTTCATTGAAACCTTTTGCGTTACGAGATTCGAATATGAACGACAAACAACAAACCCGATTCGATTTTGATGGTTGCAGTGTTTCCCATCATTTCATTGCTGATGCCTCGTGTTTTATCTGGAAAGAGCGTTTCGTTGTTCAACGTCCATTTCAGGTTTTCGGTGCGGACGCCGTGGACGGGACCACCCCATGGAATCAACGAGACGATATCGCCGCTTCGTCCTTCGATGTGAACCTGGCCGCGGCATGGGAAAATCTCTTCCACACCATCGTCGAGTTTAATGTTGAAGGTTGAAAGTTCGGAGTTAAGCAGGAGGGCAATGTTTGCGAGAGTTTGGTCAAATCTTCCACCAAGCCCCGCGAGGATGACGATCTCTTTCGGATTCAATTGAATCGCTTTATCGAGGGCAAGTTCAAGGTCGGTTTCGTTTTTGTCGCGCGGGAAGAGTTCGATTTCCACACCCTCGTCTTGCAATTGTTGGAGCTGTTCTTTTTCAATTGAATCCATATCGCCGATGACGAGATTCGGCCTGACCCCGAGTGCCAGCGCGTGCCGCGTGCCGCCGTCCGCGCAGAGAATGAAGTCATCCGGGCGAAGAAGTGTGCGCGCTTTGGCAGGGTCGGGCAAATTGCCATTGGCGAAGATGAGGATGCGTCGCAAAAAAAATCCTCCGAGGGCGGAGGGTGGTTTTCGAGTAAAAGTATATTCCCTCCGCCAGCATGATCTGGATCAGGTAATTCGGGTTGAGCGCGGCTCGCTCCTCTCAGTCCCGCATCGCAGGACACCCCGTTCAGTTGTTGAGTTGGTTATAAAACCTGTGGGCTAATTTGTCAACACAAAAACCTGTTCTTTCAGCAGTTAAACTGCTGAAAGATTTATCAATTCAAAATCATCTGACTCTGCGCTTCCATTCTTCCTTCAACTCCAATTCGCTGGGACTTGCACCAGGCTCCAACGCGAGGAAGTCTGTCAACAAGCGGTTGAATTTGACCGTTTCATCGAGCATCGGGAAGTGACCGGATTCCTCCAGGACGATCTGCTGGGTCATGGTCGAATTAGCCTGTTCTTCACTGGGAACAGTGATCGCTTGATCTCTTTCGCCGTAGACAAGAAGTGTTGGAATATTGAGTGAGCGAAAGCCGCCGAAAAAGTTGTCGGCGCGCAGTCCCTCCATGGATTTGGTGACAGCCTCAAGGTCCGCTTTGGATGCGTCTGCAAGGGCGGCAGTCGCTTCAGGAGTGCGATTCGACAACCAGTCCACAAGATCCGAGGCTGGCGAAGTTCGCAAACGTGCGTTGACCGCGTCGTAATTCAACGGGCAGCTGACCGCCATGACGCGATCCACGCTGTGCGAGAAATGCACGGCAAAGGACATGCTGACGAGTGCGCCCATTCCATGACCGACGAGCGCAACCTTGCCAATACCCATTTCAACGAGGAAACGATCGATCAGGGATGCCTGTTGTTCGAGCGTGTAATTCGTGGCGATGTGGGCTGTATCACCGAAGCCCCAAAGATCCAGCGCGTAGGCGCGGTAGGATGTGGAGGCGACTTGCATGGAAGAGATCCAATACTTCCACGAGCCCACCCACCCGTGCAGGAAGATGACCGGGCGCCCGCGCCCAAGCACTTCGTAATGTACGATGGAACCGTCGAGAAGAATCGCGCTCAAATTATTTTCCGAATTTCGCGAGAATGGCTTTTACGCGCGTGGCCAACTGGTCAGGCGCGAAGGGTTTTAGCAGGTATTCCTCCGCGCCGACGTCCATCCCCTGCTGGATCTCGCTTTCCTGCCCCTTGGCAGAGAGGAACACCACAGGGATATCCTTTAGTTGCGGGTTGGCTTTCATGGCTTTGCAGGCTTCGTAACCGGTCATGCGCGGCATTCGTACATCCATCAGGATCAGGTCCGGGTTTACTTTCGGAGCGAGCTCAACCGCCTCCTCCCCGTTGGATGCAGGGAACACCTCGTGCCCGGCAAACCGCAGGGTAAAAGCCACCAGATCGCGTATGTCCCGTTCATCTTCTGCAATCAATATCTTTGCCATTCACGCCTCATTGAGTCTTGTATACGGGCAGGGTAAACGAGAATGTACTGCCTTCACCGGGCACACCTGCGCTTTGCACCCAGATGCGTCCCTTATGCATTTGCACAAGTTCCTTGACGATGGACAAGCCCAGACCGGTTCCCGGTGTTGCCAGTACGAGCGGATGCTCGCCGCGATAAAAACGCTCGAACACGCGCGGTTGATCTCCCAGCGCGATGCCAACACCGTTATCCTTTACATCCACTTGCACTTCGTGTCCGCCGTTCAACGAGTGGAGTTGAACCGTGATGGTCCCATTCTCGGGTGTATAGTTGTAGGCGTTATCCACAAGGTTGCTCAGAATTTGACGGACGCGCTCTGCATCGCCGAACACGAGCGGGAGTTTCTTCGGCGCATCGAGCGAGAGCGCCACAGGTTTGTTCTCCTCCTGCGAACGGCGGAGCACATCGCCGATCACATCCTCAGCCACTTCGCGCATATCGAGCGCTTGAGGCGAAAGGGTGACACGTCCCGATTCGAGACGGGAAATATCCAGCAGGTCGTTGACGAGGATGTTAAGCCGTTCCGTATTCCCTTTGACGATCTTGAGGAAGTGTGCCTGATTCTCGTTCAACGCGCCAGCTGCGCCCATGAGCAACACATCCACATAACCGCGAATGGACGTCATAGGCGTGCGAAGTTCGTGACTCACTGTGGCAACAAACTCAGACTTGAGTCGATCCACTTCCACTTCATGGGTGATATCGCGGAAGATGGAGACCGTGCCAAGGAAGTCGTTCTGCAGAATCACCGGCGCGAGGTGGACGAGAACGATCAACCCATTCTCCAGAGTAAGCTGCTCCGCAAAGGTCTCACCCTGTTGATATGAAGATGGCGACTCAGACCATGTGTTGATGGTTTGCATCCATGGGCCTGCAGATTTCCCGAATAATCCGCCGAACACATCGAGCGTCTGCCCAATAACTTTGCCCGCTTCGAGCCCAAGGATTTGTTCCGCGGAACGGTTCAGGAACGTGATGCGATTGTTCCCACCGGTCACCAGCACACCATCCGCAACCGCTTCAAGGATGGCTTGCGAACGGCTCGCATCCTCTTGTTCACGGCGAAGCATACTGCCGAGACGTTCCGCCTGGTCGCGGATCAACTCGTAGAGATGGGCATTGTTGATCGAAACCGCAACCTGACCGGCGATCGCTTTGACAAGATTCAACAATTCCGCGCTGAAGAATCCTGTCTTGCGATGGAATACCATGAGCACGCCAATGACATCTTCCGCCACCAACAGCGGCATGGCGATGGCGCTTCGGTGCTCGCGCGACGTGGAGGCTGTTTTCACCCAACGAGAGTCAACGAGCAGGTCGTCGATCAATGCTGGCTCGCGGTGTTCGAGCACCCAGCCCGCCAGACCTTCGCCGACCTTCAAAGTAAAACCACGTCCCTCGGCAGAGACCCTGTCAGAAAGATAGCCATAGCCCGCGCGATAATGCAGAAGGTTATCCTCCGCGCTCAATAACATGATGGTTCCCTGTTCCGCGCCGACCGCATCGTTGAGCAAGGCAAGCGTTCGGTTGAGCGCGCGGTCCAAGTCAAGGCTCGATGAAACCTCGGTGAGGATGCGCAGAAGCGTTTCTGTATTTTGCTGTTCACGCTGCAACTGCGCGGTACGTTCGATGACGCGTTGTTCAAGTTCCTGAGCCAGCCGTTGCGTTTCCTTGAACAATCGTCCGTTCTGGACCGCCACAGCCGCCTGGTTCGCCAGCGTGCTGAGGATCTGCAAATCCTCCTCGGTATACACATTCGGTTGATAACTTTGCGCAGACAACATACCGATGGTCTTTCCGCTTAACGTCATCGGCACGGCAAGGATCGACACCGGAGTATCCGGCTTGCCAAAGCGGACAGCGCCGAGCGCCTCAGCCCTCGCGCGATCGTGAATCATGAGCGGCTCGCCTTTCGAGATGATATATCCGCTCAGCCCCTTATCGCGGGGAATCCGTTTCCCCGCTTCACGCACATTACCATCCATGAGATATACGCCATTGATCTCGTTCGTTTCCGAATCCAATAAACTGATAACGAACGATTCGACCGGCATCAGCCTTTGCGCGGCTTTATGAACTGCCATGTAGATCTGTTCCGGGTCGAGATTTGCACCGACCTCATAACTTGCCTGATTGAGCAACGAGAACCGCTCAGCCGTCATCAAGGTGGATTGATAGAGACGAGCGTTTTCAAGGGCGATGGAAGCCTGGTTCGTCAAGGTACGCGCCAACTCGATCTCAGTCACACTGAAGCGAATGGACTCTCCCTGGTGAATGAAAATTAACGCATGCAGGTTCGCGCCACTGACCAACGGAAGGATCAGCAGGGACTTAGTTCCCGTCCCCAGGAAACCGCTCAAGGGAGCGAGATCCGGTTCACTGCCGACCGAGTCGGTCGTGAAGACGCCGAGCGATTCTCTCAATCTGTTGAAGATGGGCGCATCCGGCAGCCTTTGCGGCAATTTGGATTTCGCACGCGGGAGATCGTATTTCCAGGTCGGGTTGTTCCGCTCGAACGTTACGACGGAGACTCGGGGAGCAATAAGCGCATCGATCAGTTCCTGCGCGGTGAGCTGGAAGATTCTCCCCTCCTCGAGCAAGCCACCCAAAGCGGAGGAGAAGCGATTCAGAAGGGCAAGACGTTTGGATCGTTCATCCAATTCTGTGGCGCGTCCGATGCTCTCCTCGTACAAGCGGGCGTTTTCCAAGGCAACCGCGGCTTGCGATGAAAACGTTCTTCCCACTTGCATATGGTCGCGCGTATAAAAGTGAGCCTGCCATTTTTCGAGCGCGAGGACCCCGATCACTTCATTCTGTGAGATCAAAGGCATACCCATCCACGAAAGGCGCGGGGCTTCCAAGGCCGGGAAGCGCGGATCCTGCCTCACATCCCCGACCAAAATACCCTGACCGGTTCGAATCATTTCGTTGAACAGCGCGCTATCACCAGCCGCGATGGTCAACCCGAGTCTTCGCTCGGTATCCGGAAATCCGCGTGCCGCCGCAACGGTCAATCGGTCGCGGTCACGCAACCAGAGGGCGGCTGTGTCGTAGGGTATGACCGGCTCCAGCTGGTCGAGCAATGAGGCGATCAGTTCATTCCGTTGCAGGCTTGAAGCCAGCGTAGTCGCGGCATCCGTCAACGCCTCCAATTGATAGGCGCGTTCCTGCGTCGTTCTCACCAATCGAACATTTTGAAGCGACAACCCCACCTGCTGTGACAACGAAAGCAACAAAGCTTCGTCTTCCGGGGTGAATGCGGCTGGCGTATTGAAGTTGTCCAGCACCAATACGCCCACAGCCTGATCACCGGTCTGGATGGGAATCAATAGGCTCGACACCGGCAACCGCCCGCCGGTAGCCTGACGGTATAACAACTGTCCCTCGGTGGAGAACGTGTAATCGCGGGTGAATTGAATCTCATCCACGCGCATGGGTTTCTTCTGCTCGTACACCAAACCCGGCAGCGAATCGCCGGGATGGTACGAGATCCGTTTCATCGTATCGTTATCGGCGTACCCAGAAACAGCATGCGGATACAACTGATTGGTCGGCTCATCCCACACCAATACGATTCCGGCATGTGCAGAAGGCAAGGCGCGGCGCGCGCTATCCAATAACGACCGTACGATGTGATCCGCGTCCATCCCGCGCAATTGACGGCTGAAATCAAGCAGCAGGTTCACTTCCTGCAATCGTTTGCGGGTTTCATTGAGCAGCGAGATGTTTTGCAGAATGACCGACGTCTGCCGGGCGATTTGGTTGTAAACCTGCCGGTCTTCGTCTGTGAAGGACGACATCGGCTCGGGGCTGACCGCCAGCATGGCGGCAACCGTCCGCTTGTCGATTTTTATCGGCAGGCAGATCAACGACTTTGCCCGCAACGCTGTAAGCAACGGCGTCTCACGCCATTCCAGGTTCTCATCCAGGCTTGGAATCAATATCGTTTCACCGGTCTGCAAACACGCACGCAGCGGATTCCGCTGACCGAACAACGCTTCCGGGCTGGTCGAGCGCGGCACATTTCCCATGACACTCATCAATCGAGGACCTTCATTTCCAAGTTCGGCGATCATTGCCACCGACATTCCCAACTGCGTCAACGTCTCGCGCCCCAACGCTTGAAGGGCCGAGGAGGAATCCAACTGGCGGCTGACGGACTCGGTGATGGCAAGACCTGCGCGCACGCGCTGTCCGCGTTGGTCGAGGTTATGGATGGCAATGGTCTGGTCGAGGTCTTTTCGTAGAAGAACCGGCAGATCCTTTTGGGTCAGGCTGATGAATTTCTGCTGCCGTTCCAGGCCGGAGGCAAGCGATTCAGCCTGTGTGCGAAGTTGAGTAAAACGTGAATGATTTGCAATGGCAAGCGATGCTTGCGCGGCGAAAATCTCAAGCGTTTCGATGGTAGCGCGGTCCGGGCGTAAATTGTTGCGCGGCGAATCGAGGCTGATGATGCCGAGCGGCCTGCCTCCAACATCCTCAAGAGGCAGAATCAAAATATCATCCGCGTCCCATGCGTTAGCTGACTTTTCCGATGGAGCGGAAGATTCCAGGGTCACGAGATGCACGTCATTGGGGATAATCGGCGCCTGATCCACCGGAATAAAATACGAACGACTGATCTTGAACTGCGGCTTCAGCATTTGTTGTAAACTGGAAAGCGGTTGTTTCCGTGCAAGTAATTCATTGAGCGTTTCCGGGGCAAAACCCACGCCTGTCACGCGCCTCAGCAACCCGGTCTCCTCTTCATAAATGCTTGCCAGGATCGCCTGAAACGGCGTCGATTCCCGCATGCTGTTCAATATCGTACGCAGTAATTGTTCGAGAGACTGTTCGAAGTTGATGTCGGTGGTGATCTCCGTGACGCGGCTGAGTGTTTCCGCGCGCCGCCGCAGGACTTCCGCACTTTCGCGTTGCGACTGGAACTTCTTCACGTTTCCGATCGCGACTGCGGCTTGTGCCGCCAGCGTCTGCGCGATCTCAAGGGCGGACTGGTCAAAAAAGCCCGGCTGGGTTGCGTGCAAGTGCATCAACCCCACGGTCTTCCCCTGGTTGACGATCGGCACGATCATCGCGGAGACTACACCTTCATGGATCGGCACCTTGCCATTCTCCGTATAGTCGGTCACTACTTCCGGCGCGCCGGTTTCAATAACTTTCCGTTCAATCAGGGGGAACGCGGCAGGGAGAGGGCAACCAATCGAAAGGGAGACATGAGGCGGAAAGGACGGATCGTCCGCATCGAAGAGAAGAATCGTCCCGCACTCCGCACGCGTCAC
>DAOTZF010000227.1:0-1539 GCA_034434415.1 Anaerolineales bacterium
GAGGATCGCATCATGCTTCGCCAGCGCAGACTTCATTTCTTTGGGATGTTCCTCCCAAAGTTGAGTTGAGCCTTCGATATCAGTAAATAGGAAAGTGACAGTGCCAGTCGGTAACATATCAATAACATCTCCAGTCTGGCGAAATGGATGCGCAGCGTTTTAAGTTATCGAGAAAATATTATAGCGGACAATGGTAATTTTTGGCTTGCGATACAACCACAGCGAAGTTATAGAAGGGATTGCTTCGCTCCGCTCGCAATGACAGAGATGCGAGGTTCGTTGGGGTCAACTGTAAAAATCATTGAGAATCCACCTGCTGAAATTCCTCGCCCTCGTTGCACTCTGTAATGAAACTCAACCCGCTAGACACGGGCAGGTGACAGGTCATTGTGAAGCCGTCCGCGAATCGGACGGTTACTTCGAGCGCGCCAGCCGATAAGGTTGATTGCCGCGGATAAAAAACATAATCCACGCCGAAGTGTTCCTCTAAATTTGGAACTTGCCTCAACGGAAGCTGCGGCCAGACCGAAGAATCGTTTGGCGCTGCCTGAAGCAATTCGTGTAAATGTCCGAGAGTTTGCTCGGATGGCAGATCCATGCGAGTCATCACACCGGGGATCAACCCGATCAATGCGATCAGTAAAACGTGACGGGTGATTTGCTTGCGGCGCAGTCCCGCGTCTGTGTCATGCAGGATCGAGATGTGGCGATGCGCCGCCCATCGGAGCGCCCATGCCCCAAGCATGTTCGCGCCTACAAACGGGATGGCAGCGATGAGAGATTGCATGGTCACTGTGCTATTTTGCGCGCCGGAGAATACAAGAAACACGATCGCTAGGATGATGGTGAAGAGGATGCCTCCGCCAACGATCCCCGCCGGTTCTTCAGTAAACCATGCTGCAACCACTCCAAACACAGCCAGCCCGAGACTGAACCCGATCCACATTCCAAGAAATCGTCCCCAGTCCAACCCGATGGGCAAGTTCGGAAACGTGTACACGTTAACCAGTGTCAGTGCGATCGTGTACGCGCTAGTTGCAAGCGCGCCGTACATTGCGGCGGGAAACATCCGCTGGGCGCGTTCCGCAAAAGTCTCCTGCTCATCGATCCGCTTCAAATTCTCAAGCATTTTTGCCTTCTCGCAAGAATTTATTTTTTCGTTGACCGTGCTAGAAAATCGAATGGCGGGCGTTGATTGAGCTTGATCAAACTCGCGCCCATATCGCCGATGTGCAACGCAGTGACCGACCCCGTGTCGCAGCCGAGGCGTTGAAACTGATCGAGCGGCATGCCGATGTAGTGCGCAACGGCTAGTTTGATCGGGTCGGCATGAAAGACACACGCGATGATGTCCATGGGTTTGTGCTTGCGAAGAATTCCATCCAGTGCCGTTACAATGCGTGACTGACATTCGTGGAATGATTCGCCCTCGGGGAATTGCGCACGCGACGGCGCATGTTGGATGACCTTCCAGTATTTCGTGAGACGCAATACGGCCAGCGAACGTCCCTGCCACTTGCCGACGTTCGTCTCGATCAA
>DAOTZF010000228.1:0-6236 GCA_034434415.1 Anaerolineales bacterium
GGCTCCAACACCATCACGGGGATATGCCGGTGCGCAGCGCGTTCCCTATATTTCCCATAGCCTGCGTAATACGAAATCCCCATTTGAAAGTATTTCTCACGTTCCTCGTCGAACGATTCGCGGGCTACGTATTTTCTCGTTTCACCATTGATCCGCACCTCGCACTCAGGATTTGCCTTCAGGTTGTAATACCAGCCGGGATTATGTTTTCCACCAAAGAATGAAGCAATCAACGCGATCTTCTCCCCGTCCGGGATGCTCAAAAGCGGCATTGTCCGGACTCTTCCTGTCTTTGCGCCTTTCGTCGTCAATTGGATAATTGGCAGACCGACAATACGGGTAACCGTAAGTTTTCCCCTTGTTGCCCGCAAAAGGAAATTATCGGCGCGATATAAAATTTTCGACAGAACAATGGAGACGGGTTTTAGCATCAATAAACGATGAACAGCTTTTTGATACGCGTTCGGTCTGACGTTCATTTTTCCAGCCAGATCGTGACCGGTCCGTCGTTGTGAATTTCCACTTCCATGTGCGCGCCAAATTGACCGGTCTGAACTGGGACGCCGTGTCCACGCAACAATTCTGCAAAGCGATTCACCAACGGTTCGGCGACATCGGGGAGGGCTGCTTCAATGAACGAGGGACGGCGTCCCTTGCTGGTGTTCGCGTACAACGTGAACTGTGAAACGACTATTGCCTCCGCTTTCACATCCAGAACCGAGAGATTTGTTTTCCCCTGTTCATCTTCGAAGATTCGCAGGTTGGCGGTCTTCTCCGCGAGGAATGCGGCTTGCTCCTCCCCATCGCCGTGACCGACGCCCAAAAGAATCAACAGACCTTTCCCGATGGAGGAAATGGTTTGCCCTTCGACGGTGACACTGGCTTTGGAAACTCGTTGGATGAGAGCGCGCATGAATTTTGATGTAGGGGCGACCCGTCAGTATTAATCAGAAACCTTGGTTAACCAAGGCGGGTCGCCCCTACGGATTATTATGGTAACTGCATCGCCTCGCGGACTTCTTTCATGGTCTGCTGTGCGATCACACGGGCACGCGACGCACCACTATTGAGCACATCAGTCACATGGTCCGGTTTGGAAGCGAGTTCGGCGCGCTTGGCGCGGAAGGGTTCAAGATGTTTGTTCAGGTTTGCGGCGAACCGTTTCTTGCAATCCACACATCCGATGCCGGCGCGGCGGCATTCGGTGTTGACCATGTCCACTTCGTCTTGCGGTGAGAAGATCTTGTGCATCGAAAAGACGTTGCACACATCGGGGTTGCCGGGATCCATGCGTTTGATGCGCGCCGGGTCAGTGACCATTTCCTTGACGCGGGCGGTCGTCTCTTCGGGTGTGGAGGCAAGTTCGATATGATTGTTCAAACTCTTGCTCATCTTGGCTTTTCCGTCGATGCCCAACACCTTGAGCACCTCGGTATGTTTGACCTGCGGCTCGATCAATACTTTCGTGTTGTAACGATAATTGAATGAACGGACGATCTCGCGCGCAAACTCCAGATGAGGAGCCTGGTCAATGCCTACAGGAACAATATCTGATTTGTACAGAACGATGTCAGCGGTCATCAACACGGGGTAGCCGAGCAAGCCGTAGTTAGCGTTTTCAGGCTGTTGCGCGAGTTTCTCTTTGAAGGTCGGCAGGTCAGTGAGTTTACCCATCTGGGTGACCATCGAAAGGTAGGTGTGCAACTCCATGACCTCAGGAACATGCGACTGGACGAACAAAATTGACTCATCCGGGCGAATGCCCGCGGCGAGCCAATCAAGCGCCATTTCCATGGTGTTTTGTTTGAGGTCTTGAGTCGCTTCCACCGTCGTCAGCGCGTGCACGTCCACGATGCAGTACACACAATCGTAGTCATCCTGCAACGCGACATAATTCTGGATCGCACCCAGGTAATTACCGAGATGCTGGCGACCCGTGGGTCTTGCTCCTGAAAATACTCGTCCCTTTTTTGGCATTCATAACCTCGGTTATATCGGTGGTCTCGATACGTGGCGCAACGATCAGCGCCGCTACTCGGCCAACGGAATATCATTCTCCAACCAACTTCCTCACCAACTCAAGCACTTCCCCCGGTTCAGCGTGACGATGCGTCTGCAACTTCGAGAACAGCAACTGCCCGTTGACCGTCACTTCAAAACGTCCGCCATCTGAAGGGACGAGTTTGATCTCCTCGATCACATGCTCATAGTGTCTGATCAGTTCACCCATCAGGCTCACGGCCCGGGCGGTGTAGTGTCAGACCACGCAATAGGTGATTTCGATTTTCAACATCGCGCCTCGATGACGCGATTATATCATTGGGATGTTACAGGTATTAATCGTGGTCCGGCTTTTCCACCCAGCGCGTCAATGCAAGCAGAAATATGGAAACCACCACCAGTACAACGGATAACGCCAGGGCAACACCAAGGTTTCTTTCAAAACCCAAATAGATCGCCATCGGCATCGTTTGTGTGACTCCTTCCAAATTGCCCGCAAACAGGATCGTCGCGCCGAATTCGCCCAGTGCGCGCGTCCACGTCAGGATCGCGCCGCTGAACAAGGCTCGTCCTGCCAGCGGCAGCATCACCTCTCGAAACAATTGCCATCGGTTCGCCCCTTCCACGTTGGCGGCTTCTTCCAATTGTTTGTCGATTCCCAGAAAGCCGACCCGCGCCGAGCGAATGTATAACGGCGCGGCGACGAACATCTGGGCAAGGATTACAGCCGCCGTTGTAAAGGGAAGCGAGATGCCGAGCGCATTCAACGTCGAGCCGAACAATCCCCTGCGACCGAAGGCGATCAACAAAGCCAGCCCCGCCACCGAAGGCGGAAGAACTATCGGCAGATCGATCAACAACTCGATCCACGATTTGAACTTGAATTTCCAATTCGCGAGGAGATACGCCAGAGGCGTGCCGAAGAGGATCGCGCAAACAGTTGTAATCGTACTGGTCAACAGGCTTAATTTCAATGCGCTTAACGCCTGCGATGAAAAAGCGAAATCAAAGAATTCTGCGTTGATCGAGCGCACAAAGATCGCCAGGAATGGAAGTAAAAATAATCCCAGCATAACGAAGCTCGGAATGACGAAGATCCATTTCGAATCGAGGAAATTTTTCATGAATACCAATGACTATAGTTACCTTGATCATGCTGAACGGGTCGCCCGTATAGTTCAATATATTAAGGAGCCGCAAATCCCCATTTTTGCAAGATCGCCTGACCATCGGCGGAAAGCACGTAAGCGATGAATGCTTCCGCCAGATCTGAATTCGCTGATTCAGCCAAAGGTGCAATTGGATATTTTGCAATGATATTCAATTCTGCGGCAATTTCAATGGTCTGTAACTCAGGAGCGGCAACGGCATCGGAAGTATAAACAATACCTGCATCGGCTTCGCCCAATTGAACTTTCGCAACCACTTGCTTAACGTTATCCTCATTTGAAACGATGTTTGCTAAAACTTTGTCCTTGAAATCGTTTCCGAAGGAGCTATTCATCAAATCCAACGATTGGCGCGCATAATTTCCAACCGGGACTACCTCATCTGCCAGCACAATTTTGACCCCAGCAGTGGCAAGATCCTCCAGAGAGTCTACGCCGGCAGGGTTATCGGCTGGGAGGATGACAACCAATTTGTTGTAAAGAAAAATTTGAGAGACACCCTCAGCAACGAATGCTCCAGTGACCAGTGTATCCATTTCTTTGCCGCTTGCGGATGCGAATATATCAGCAGGTGCACCTTCTTCAATTTGAGTCCGCAAGGCTTGTGAACCAGCAAAATTGAACGTGACAGTCACGTTCGGATACGCAGCTTGAAAATTTCCACCTATTTCGGTGAATGCATCCGTCAAAGATGAAGCGGCGAAAACGGTCAATGTGCGCGGCTCAGGCGTGGAGGTTGAGGCGCATCCTGTGACAAACAAGGCTAGCAAGAATAGAACGACTTTCAAAAAGCGTTTCATCTTCTCTCCTTTGAAATGTGGAACTGGGTTCTTATCCCCGCCATCCAATTTTGGATGAGGCGCATTTGCCGGAGGCGGAGGTCAAGGCTGAGGCGATTGAAAATTTGCTCGGGAGGCAGATGTTCGATCAGACTTTCGAGTTGTTCGATTCGAGATTCGATTTCCGCAGATTGGGCTTGATAGATCTGCGGCACGCTCTCAGGTTTGTGGAGTTGTGCAAAATACAATCGCGTGAGGAATTCGAGGCGGATGGAACGCGCGTTGGTGCCGATCCCCAATTCAAGCCATTCAAAGAAACTTTTACGTCCCTGTGTTGTGATTCGAAGCACCTGGCGTGCCGGGAGTTTCTCCTGTTCGACGAAATACACTGAAATATCACCGCGGCTTTCGAGCCGCTTCAAAATGGCGTATGCCTGACTCTGACTTAGATGCCAGACGTGCCCCAGTTCGGCAAGGAACTTCTGGTGCAAGTCGTAGCCGTGACTTTGCCCGGCGAGTAGAAAACCCAACAGGGCAAATTCTGGCGAGATATTTCCCGAATGCTTGGTTACATCCATATATACTCACTCAGTGAGTATATATGGATGTATATATTTTGGCAAGACATTACATTCCACTTTCCCATTTGCCAATCGATTCATGCGTGAGGAACATAAGAGCTATTAGCTTAGTACCTGACCGTATCGATATTCATTAAAACTTGCAAGTGGTCTACCGTTCTCCTCACGCTGTGTAATCAACGGGATCAGGCGGTTTTTAGCCCGGCGCGTTGTTATTACTTATGTCATGATAAACAAAGTGACTTTCTACACGATAGTTTATGCAGATTCTATAATCTTCCCGTTGTACAATTCATAACAATGTATATGATGCAATATGTCAAAGTTCATTGCATCAGCCATTTTTTCCATGTTGTCTTTTGATCTCAATAGGTCATCCAGGATGAACATATGCCCACAATAACGCAAGAGATCATGGATCGAATTGTCCACAAATACCCACAAAAAGATTCAGCCGCCCTGCCAATTATGCAACTGATTCAAAAACAGAACGGGGAAATATTGGATACGGAAGCATTGAAGGCCGTTTCCAAAGCGATGAATCTCAGCTTGAATCGTGTCTATGGCATCGCCACCTACTACACCATGTTCAACACCAAACCCGTGGGGAAATATCACCTGCAAGTGGATACCTGCGTCCCCGGCTTTTTGCACGGTGCGGATGAGATCCTAGCGCATCTCAGCCGAACGCTCGGCATCGCGGTCGGCGAGACCACCCTGGACGGGATGTTTACTCTATCCACGGTGCAAGACCTCGCATCCTGCGCGACCGGACCGGTCATTCAGGTCAATGATCGTTATTTCGAGAATATGACCATATCGAAGGTCGATGAGTTGATCGATGCGCTGAAACGGAACGAATGGCCGGAGAACGATCCTTCGATGACTGTCCACTCAGAGTGCGGGATTCTTTTGAACGACCGCACCCAACCCGATTGTCGTACGCTTGCTTTTTACAAAAAGAATGGTGGCTATCGATCGCTGACGAAGGCTAAATCGATGCCGCCAAAAGATGTCATCAATGAAGTGAAGGAAGCGCAGATCCGCGGACGCGGCGGCGCGGGTTTCCCCGCCGGGACGAAGTGGTCCTTCCTGCCAAAAGATGACCCGCGGCCGGTGTATCTCATCTGCAACGCGGACGAGGGCGAGCCGGGTACTTTCAAAGATCGCCAGATCATGGAGTTCAATCCACACCTCATCATAGAGGGCATCGCCATTAGCGCGTATGCCATTGGCGCGGTAAAAGCGTTTATCTACATCCGTGGTGAATTTGGGTGGATCGCTGAAATCCTTGAAAGGGCTATTGAGGAAGCCAGAGCGGACGGGCAACTCGATCACGTCGACATCCTTGTCCACCGCGGCGCGGGTTCGTACGTTTGTGGAGAAGAGACAGCTCAGATCGAGTCGTTGGAGGGAAAACGCGGCAATCCCAGACCCAAGCCGCCATTCCCAGCCAGTTCCGGTTTGTACGGATGCCCAACCGTGGTCAACAATGTCGAGACTCTCGCCAGCGTGCCGTACATTATTCAACATGGTGCACAGGCTTTCAAGAAAATTGGCGTTCCGAACAACTATGGTCCAAAAATCTTTGGCGTTTCCGGTCACGTGAACAAACCCGGCGTTTTTGAGTACCCGCTTGGCACACCGCTTCGAACCATCCTTGAATCCGCAGGGGATGTTAAGGGAAAACTCAAGGGCGTGATCGT
>DAOTZF010000229.1:0-5094 GCA_034434415.1 Anaerolineales bacterium
CGCGGCACGCGCTCGATGATGGGCGTCAAGCCGAAGGATGTGATTAAGAAATATTCTGAAATGGGTGCGACGCTTGTCGGTGCGAACTGTGGAACGACACTCGAAAATATGGAGGCAGTTGTCAAGGAATACGCAACAACCCTGCCAAACGTTCCGCTGTGGGTGAAGCCGAATGCGGGTGTCCCGCACATGGACATCGAGACCGAGCAGGGCGTGTACGATATGGGTCCCGAGGATATGGCTATGTATTCAAAGAAGTATGTTGAATTGGGAGCCAAAGTGGTGGGCGGCTGTTGCGGGAATACGGCGGAACACATCGCCGCGATCGTGAAGGCAGTGAATACAGAACATGCTGGAGCGTAATGCTCCAGCATGTTTATTTCAATATTTGGTAATATAGGGCAAACTTTACGCGAGATACTTCTCCAAATGCGGGCGCGCCAGCAAGAGTGCGGCCAGCGACTTGGCATCCGGCACTTCGCCGCGCTCTGCCATTTCGATGGCTTGCCGCACAGGGTATTTTTCCACGTGCAGGATCTCGTCCGCGTCGGGGGCGAGCGGGTTGTGCTTCAAGTCTGTGGCGAGGAAGATGCCCATGAATTCGGTGGAGTAGCCGGGGGCGAGATAGAACTCCCCAATTTTGACCAGCCGTCCCGCCTCCATACCCGTTTCTTCACGGATCTCGCGCGCGGCACAATCCTCGAAAGGTTCATCCCCATCGCGCGTCCCTGCGGGAAGTTCCAGCAGATGTTTTCCCGTTGCGTGACGATACTGACGAACGAATAAGATGTTGCCCTGTTCATCCACGGGAATAATGATGACCGAGCCGCCGTGTTCGACGATCTCGAAGTGCGTTTCGCGTCCGTCAGGTGTTTTCAAGAAATCGCGGCGTATGCGGAATGTGCGTCCCTGCATGAGGATGACCGATTTGATCAATTCAAACGACATGGTGAATTCCTATCCGTGTAGTGTTTCTGCATTATAAGATAAAAGCCCGGGCGATTTGCCCGGGCTTTTAAAGATGCTTTCGAGAATTAAGGGATGTTCAACGTCTGTCCGACGCTCAACGTGGAATTGAGCGTGATGCCGGAGTTGGCTGACACAATCGCATCCGGTGTTACATTACCGAACTTGCACGCCACACCATAGACTGTGGTATCGGCATTCCCGGTTACCGTGTACGTGGTGGGATGCGCTCGCAGCGCAGGCTCGCCGGGGAACGGTGACGCGACATTGCTGAGATTCAACTGGTAGCCCGCATAGAATACCGTCCCGCTGCTTAATCCATTTTGCGCGAGCAACGAATCGGGGTCCAGGTTATAGCGGCGCGCAATGCAGAATGGGAACTCCTGACTTTGAAGCGTATACGTGGGTGGCCGCGAGCCTACGGGTACCGACCCGGGTGTGGAGGTTGACCCGCTGGGAAGGGCGAGGGTTGCAGTGGGAGTTAATGTTGGAGTGGTTGGCAGTTGAACGAACGGTGTGGATGTCAACGTCGAACTCTGAGGCGTGGTTGCACCAGGTGTCGATGTATTCAACAGACTTGGGTCGATCCCCAATGCGGTCTGGGTTGCAAAAATCTCCACATCGGTCAAGCCCGACGACTGAGTTGCGGGCGTGGCAAACAAACTGTCCGGGTTGATGGGTGTGTTCGTTACTGCGGGCTGGGTCGAGTACGGTTGATTGCACGCCGAGACCAACACCGACATCATGATCATTGTGGAGGCCACTACTGCGCCTCGCTTCATTCCTGCCATAAGTTTCTCCATTACAGAACAAAAGTTTCAACGATGGTAGCACATCCACAGGGACGCGTCAAGTTTATGAATGGTGAATTGGTTGGATGCAATGACTCTGTCAGGCAGGTGTTTACACGCGCACCGAAAAAACCCGGATGGGTTGTTGCTTGCCTTTGAATAGAACGTCTCCCAAATCATCCACGAGAATCGAATCGGTGAGACCTTCCCGCGTATACTGGTCGATCAGGATGGGTCTGCGCGCAATCTTTGTGTGATTCTCGATGCGCGCCGCGACGTTGACCGTATCACCGACGCACGTGTATGTGGCGCGATGCTGTGTACCGGTGTACCCCGCGATCACTCTGCCAGTCGCGATTCCGATTCCGATCTCAAGTTGCCCCCTGCCCTGATTAGCTCTCTGTTCATTGAAGACCTTCAACAGGTCGATCATTTCCAACGCAGCGCGTACCGCCTGTTCGCGGTGATTCTCATGGAAGACCGGTGCTCCAAAGATCGCCATGATACCGTCGCCCTCCATCTGGTTCACGGTTCCATGATTATCGGTGATCGGGTCGAACATCAACGCGAAATATTCGTTGAGCAATTCGATCGTGACAGCGGGTTCCTCATGTTCGCTCAATGTGGTGAATGAACGGATGTCAGCAAACATGACGGACGCGGTCACATACTTGCCGCCCAGCGAGAATCCCTCGCGCAATAACTGTTCCGCCACTTCGGGTGTGGCAAATGTGCGGAACAACCTTCTTTGCTGGTCTCGCAGGCGTTTCTTTTCGAGGCTGGCATTCACGCGCGCCCGCAACAGGACCGGGTTCAACGGCTTGACAAGATAATCCTCTGCGCCCATCTCGATGCATTTCACCACGCGGTCGAGTTCATCGGAAGCGGAGGTCATGATCACGGGCAGGTCCCGCAGGTTGTCATCGTTCAACAGTGCTTCCAGCACTTCGAAGCCATTCATCTCCGGCATATCGATGTCGAGCAGGACGACATCGAACGGTCGGGAACGCAGCATCTCCATCGCGATCCTTCCATGCTCCGCGGTGAAGACCACGTGACCGTTCTGCTCGAGCGCGCGCGTCAGCAACAGCCGATTTACGCGGTTATCGTCGACCACCAGCATCTGACCGGGTTGGTGCGACGATTTCATGACTTCAATCCCCGGAGTTCCTCACTGGCAGACTGTACCGCTTCTTCCAACGCGGTCAACCTGTCCCCGGTATCCGTCAGCCGGTTCTCTTTCCCCAGCTTTTCCAGTTCCTTCGCCAGTTCAGCCAGCGCGACCGCGCCAAATGTCGCCGCGTTCGATTTCAACGAATGAGCCGCGCGGCGGAACGAATCCGCATCCCGCGCGGCAAGCGCGGAGCGAATCGCGGTCACCAGTTTCGGCGCGTCGTCAAGAAATGTGTCTATCAATTCGTTGATGAAATCCGCCCCGGACATTTGTTTCAATTCGTCGAAGGTCTGTTTTTCGATAACGGGCATAAGATGTATCCTTTTCCAATCTTGTTTAGTTGCCGGATTCTTTGCTTGCACGCGCCAACGCATCCACCAGTTCATTCACGCGGATCGGTTTGCTGATGTAATCGTCCATGCCGGCGGCGAGGCACATTTCACGGTCGCCTTCCATGGCGTTTGCCGTCAGCCCGATGATGCGCGGGTGGGCTTGAGACCATTTTGCGACGATCTGCCGTGTGGCTTCCAACCCGTCCATTTCGGGCATTTGCACGTCCATAAGAACCACGTCATATTTTTGGCGCGCAACCGATTCCACGGCTTCCAACCCGTTCGATGCCACATCGGCGCGGTAACCCATTTGCTCGAGCAGCCGCAACGCGAGTTTCTGGTTCACTGCGTTATCTTCCGCAAGCAGAATCTTGAGCGGATGCCGCAAGGCAAAATCGGGGTCCAGTTTGAAGCGTTCGGTGACCGGCTTCTCATCCTGCACTTTGCTTCCCATGAATAACCCTGCGAGGGTATCGAACAACTGGGATTGTTTGATGGGTTTGGTGAGATATGCGGCAAAAAGAGTCGGATCGGCATCCACACCCGCTTCGCGCCGACCGAGCGAACTGAACAGCACCATGGGAAGGTTTGCGTCGCCCAAACGGATTCGCTTTGCAAGTTCCACACCGTCCATCTCGGGCATGTGCATATCGAGAATGGCAACATCGAACCTCTCGCCCTGCTGAATCCATTGCACGGCTTTCTCCGGCGATTCGGTATCGCGGGCGGTCATGCCCCATTTGGCGGTCTGCACGTACAGGATGCGGCGATTGGTGGCGTTGTCATCCACAATCAGGACGCGTCTGCCGCGCAATTCCGATTGCTCGCCGATGAATTCGCGATGCGCACCTTGAGGTAACTCTGCCAGCGGCGCGTGGACGGTGAATGAGAATTTTGCTCCCAAGCCCAAGCCTTCGCTCTCCACCCACATTGTGCCGCCCATCATCTCGGCGAGCCGCTTGCTGATCGCAAGACCCAAACCCGTGCCTCCATATTTTCGCGTGGTGGACGAATCGGCTTGCGAGAAGGATTGGAAGAGGCGGCTCATTCCTTCCCTGGTCAAGCCAATTCCCGTATCACGGACGGTGAAAATCAAGGATTCAGGAGTAAGGTAACCCGGCACTCTGATGCTCGACGCCTGAACGCGTGAGACGGTTAATACCACCTCGCCCTTGTCTGTGAACTTCACGGCGTTGCTGAGCAGGTTAAGCAAAATCTGGCGCAGGCGCGTCTCATCGCCGAGGATCGCGGCGGGGACATCGTCGTCGAGGATGTAGGCGGTGTCGAGTCCTTTTTCAATGGCACGCGAAGTCACCAGGTCCAGCGCGGATTCGATGCAGCCGCGCAGGTCGAACGGGTGGGATTCGATATCCATCTTGCCCGCTTCGATCTTGCTGAAGTCGAGGATGTCGTTGATGATGGTGAGGAGCGCGTCGCCGGAATTGCGAATCGTTTCCGCATAATCCCGTTGTTCGCCATCGAGTTGTGTATCGAGAAGCAGACCGCTCATGCCGATGACCGCGTTCATCGGCGTGCGGATCTCGTGACTCATGGTGGCGAGGAAGGAACTTTTTGCCTCGTTGGCTGCAATCGCATCCTGCCGCGCGTGTTCCAATTCGGTAATATCGTGATACAACGCGTACATGCCCAATTTTTTATTTTGTACGACGATCGGCACACCCGAAACTTCAACATCCACAAGCGATCCATCCTTGCGTGTGCGTTTTGCAAGGATCTGAAACGCGTGATTTTGAATATTCAACCCTCTATTGGAATACACGATTGCCTGCTCGTGCAGATCGGACCGGTTGGCAACTAGATCGTCCACATT
>DAOTZF010000230.1:0-2033 GCA_034434415.1 Anaerolineales bacterium
TTGGAACGTGATATCGTCAAGTACTTCTAGGGTTCCGGTGTTGATATTGATGAATCCGTTTGCGAAGGTGACATCTCCTGCCGTTTGAAGGTTTGGCCCGCCGTAATGTCGAAAGGGGACGTGTTGAGATAGATCGAATTCATCGTCACCGTCGCGTCGAGAATGATGTCTGTTTGTGTACCGTTTTGGAAGATGATGTGTCCACCATTGTGGTTGTACGTCGCCCCTCCGGTAACGGAAAAATCTTCAAAAGTTGACGTCATGGTTCCAGACGTATTTGTGAACACGGTTCCGACGCCGCTGATCAACAACTGCCCGGCGTTGTCGCTGAATTCAATCGCCCCGGATCCGCCATCAAATGTTCCGCCGTTGACTGTCCATACCGCAGGATCGCCCGTCAGATCAAAACCACACGCATTCAAATTCCATGTTCCGCCGGAAAACGTAATATTAACTGGTGATCCACTAAAGATATTTATCGGTATCGTTCCAATACAATCCATGGTTGATCCAGGGGCATTGAAGGTGAAAAACGGAGGAAGATCGGCTCCGCCGGCAATCGTCATGGCCCGCACGGTTGCCCCGTCGATCACCATTGTTCCCGTGCCGCCCGAACCGCCGTCGGCGGCTGCCCCGATGTCTATATCGCCTTGAACATGGAGGGTGCCGGTCGCGATGGATCCATTCGTCCAGGTCAGCATGCTGGTTGATGAAGTTTCCAGCGTGTCCCCGCTTGCAATGGTGAGCGCCCCGCTTTTGTTAATTGTAAGATTATGAAACGATTCCGTTGTCGCAACGTCGATCGTCGAAGCGCTGCCGTCCAAGGTGACGGTTCCGCCGTTTGCATTCCAAGTTCCGCCAGCGGTATGGGTCCATGTGCTTGAGACAAAGAGCGTGCCACTAGGAGCCGTGAATGTTCCCCCGGAAAGCGTGAATGTCCCATTGATATCTACGTTGCCAGTGTCGCCGGTAAAAACGCCATTCTGCCAGGTGAGCCCTGTCGTGATCGTGGTGGTACCTGTCGTTGGGCCGGAGATCGTGACGCCAGTAGAGTTCACATTTGTTGATGGAAGTAGACCGCCTCCCGCGAGGCTGAAGCTTCTTACGGTTGCCCCCGTGATCAGAAGGGTTCCTGTCCCACCATCGAATGTCGCTGTATGTGTGACTGCGTTCGTTGCCTCGAACGTGCCCGTGTTGATGGTGCCGTTGGTGAGTGTGAGTGTACCGTTGGCAATGAGGGTATCGCCGCTCGCGATGGTGAGTGTTCCATTAATCGTGACGTTGTTGAACGTCTCGGTCGAAGCAACATCGGCTGTTGTGGTGCCGTCAAACGTGACGGTTCCGGAGTTGTGTACGAAGGATCCACCAGCCGTGTGTGTCCAGTTGCCGAAAACAGAGAAATTTCCCGAAGGGGCCGTGAAGGTTCCTCCGGATAACGTGAATGCGGCGTTGAGATCAACATCTCCTGCCGCTCCGTCAAATGCGCCGTCCATGATGTTCAAGGCGCCATCGAATGTCACTGTTCCAGCCGCATGCCCATCAACATCCGTGGTTGCGCTGTTTAGGGTAAAACCCGGGAGCTGACCACCGCTAATCAGGGTTATGGTCCGAACCGTAGCACCGGTAACCGTGATCGTTCCTGTTCCACCATCGAATGTTGCCGTATGAGTAACCGGTCCTTGTGCCTCAATGGTGCCGGTATTGATGTTGCCTTCGGTGAGGATCAGCGTTCCTAACACGATGAGGGTGTCTCCGGTGGAAATCGTTTTGGCTGCGCCGACGGTCGTTGGAGCAAATGTAAGGTTGTTGAATGTTTCAGATGTGGCCACATCCAACGTTCCGGTCGATGCATCGAGAACGACGGTTCCCGAGTTGTGGGCGAATGTCCCGCCGGCCGTGTGCGTCCAGTTGCCAGCGATGTTCATCGTGCCGCTTGGCGCCGTGAATGTGCCGCTAGAGATTGTAAATGCGCCGTTTACATCCAACGTTCCAACCCCTCCGGTAACGGTCGCTCCGCTCGTCGTTACCGCGCC
>DAOTZF010000231.1:0-6169 GCA_034434415.1 Anaerolineales bacterium
ATCAGGCTTGAAGAGTCGTATGAAAACTGGCAAGAGTTTACCTGCGAAACCCTGAAGCGCATGAACGCGTTGTGCTCGAAAGGATTCGCTTTCAACATGCTCACAAAATATTCCGATGCAGACCGCATGGCGCAGCGCCCCGACTTGTTTTACGGCGACCCGCTCTTTTTCTTTGACTTTTGCAAACGAAATTTTTCGCTGAATGTGGCTCTGCTCCACGATTACGGGTTATACGATTTCACCATCCTCGTCCGCAAGTAGGGGCGAGTCTCAGACTCGCCCCTACAAAAATACATGAAGATCATTCAAGCCCCGCGCGCTTCGGCGATACTCTACAACTTGCTGGTGAGTCAGAAAACGGCAAAGCCGTGGTTGCTACCCGCGAACATCTGCCCGATCGTGCCGATCACGTTTATGAAGGCGAAAATCCCGTTCGAGTTTGTGGACATCTCGGCGCAATCCCTCCACATGGATTTGGATCAGGCAGAAACACGGATGAAGAAGCGGGATATCGGTGGGTTGCTGTACGCGCATACCTATGGGGAGGAATCCACGCCGGTGGATTTTTTTACCCGCGTAAAATCCCTGAATCCTGAAATGTTAATCGTGGATGACCGGTGTTTGTGCGCCCCCTCTTCCACCGCCACCGCCTCCGTGGATGTCGTTCTGTTCAGTACAGGGTATGCGAAGATCGTCGAACTGGAATCTGGCGGGTATGCACTTTTCAGGGACGAAGTGATTTATCAACCGGTGAGCCTGCCGTTCGAGCCCCTGCACCATGCGGCGCTCGAGGAACAATACAAATCTTCGATACAAAGCCGCTCTCCCTTCGCCTATCGTGACAGCGATTGGCTGATGACCGACGCTGAATTGATCGAGTGGAAGATCTATCATCGTCTGATCGAGGTGGGATTGGAATTGTCGCTGATTCAGCGGAGTACGCTCAACAAGGTGTATTCCACGCGTTTGCCGGAGGAGATCCAATTGCCGCCGCAGTATCAAACGTGGCGGTTCAGTGTTCGCGTGAAGAATCAGACTCAAGTGATCAAGGCGATCTTTGATGCGGGCTTGTTCGCCAGCACACATTACGCGTCACTGGCGGGAGTTATGTCCGAGGGACGCGCGCCTGTGGCTGAATCGCTTGCAGGCGAGGCGGTGAATTTGTTCAACGACCATCACTTCACGGCGGAAATGGCGGGGCGCATTTGCGAAATCATCGTGAAAACGGCGAGGTGGTAGAATCGTTTCATGCCGTCTAAAAAGCGCAGATATAAAGTTGATCTGGTGATTCCCGTTTACAACGAGGCGGGAGTGGTCGAAACGATTCACGAACAGATTCGCGGAGTGATCGACCGGCTTCCGCACGATTTTCGTTTCATCTACGTGGACGACGGTTCGGACGACGGGACGGCGGAATCGCTCCAGTCGGTGAAGCAGGCTGACCGGCGCGTGACCGTCCTCACCCTGAGCACGAATTTCGGTCACCAGGCAGCGCTCACTGCCGGGCTGGATCATGCGGCGGGCGACATCGTCATTTCGATGGATGGCGACGGTCAGCACCCGCCGGAGATGATCATCCAGATGATCGATCTCATCCATCAAGGATACGACATCGTGCAGGCACAGCGCGTCACCGAGGCGCGTGCTTCGTTTTTCAAAAAGTGGACTTCCGATGTTTTTTACAAAATTCTCAACACGATCAGCGGCACACAACTCGTGTCGGGCGCGGCGGATTTTCGCGCCCTGAACCGGCAAGCCGTGGACGCGCTCAAGGCAATGCCCGAATATCATCGCTTCCTGCGCGGCATGATCTCGTGGATGGGCTATCGGAGCGCCATCCTGCCGTATCATCAACCGGCGCGCATGGCAGGCCGCTCGAAATATTCGCTCGGCAAAATGTTCAGGCTTGCCTCGGATGCCATCTTTTCGTTTTCATTGATCCCGCTGTATATTGGCCTCAGTTCGGGACTCTTCTTTTTTGCGCTGGCGGCAGTCCAACTGGTATACGTATTTGGGTTGTGGTTTACCGACAATACCGAACGGGTCGTCCCCGGTTGGAGTTCGTTGATGGCGGTGATGTTGATCGCAAGCGGCATCATCATGATCCTTCTTGGCTTCATCGGCGTGTACGTCGGCTATATTTTTCAGGAAGTGAAGCGCAGACCTGTGTATCTGCTCAAGAAAGGGGAATAGTTTGAATTCCACCGCAAAACCGACCTATCAATTCGTTTTCTTGCGTCACGGCGAATCGACCGGGAACGCCGAATCGCGTTGGCAAGGGCAATCCGATTATCCGCTCACCGCGCGCGGGCGCGCGCAGGCGCAGGCGCTTGCCGAACGTTGGAAAGAGGAGGGAGTGAAATTCGACCTCGCGATCTCCAGCACACTGCAACGCGCGCGCGAGACCGCAGAGATCGTTGCCTCCGCGTTGAACGTACCGCTCGAATTCGATGAGATATGGCTCGAGCGCGATATCGGCGAAATGGAAGGGTTGACCGCTGAGGAGGTCCGGCAGATGCCGCGTCCATCGTACGTGACTCCGTATGATTCGGTGGGCGGCGATGGCGAAGGCGACTGGGAGTTATTCCTGCGAGCGGGCAGGGCATTGCATAATTTATTGAAACGACCTGCCGGGAGTTATCTCATCGTTTCGCATGGCGGTCTGCTCAACCAGTTGATGCACGCCATCGTCGGCGTTTCGCATCATGCCGACCCGTCTGGCGTGCGTTTTCGATTCGAGAACACCGCGTTTGCACGCGTGATCTATCAGCCGCATCTGCACCGCTGGGCGATCGATGCCGTAAACGATCACTCACACACGCAACACTTGAAATAGAAATCATGGCGGCGTTTTCAGAATCTGCAAGTCACATCAATGGAAAGATGAAGATCCTTACCCTCGGTGCGGGGGCGATCGGCACGTACGTGGGCGGCAGCCTCGCGCTGGCGGGGAGTCAGCTTGTTTTTCTTGAGCGCGCCGACAAAGTGGAGGAACTTCGTTCGCGAGGTTTGCGCCTGGATCTCACAGCAGACTCCCGCCGGCAGACGAAAGAAGCGGCGGTTGTGAATCCGCGCGCCGTTGTTTTTGTTTCCACGCTGGAAGAAGCGCTTCGTTACGGACCGTTCGACCTGGTCCTCTTTGCCTTGAAGTCCTACGACACCTCAGCCGCGCTCGAAATCATCAAACCCTACGCGGACAAAATGCCGCCGTTCCTGTGCCTCTCCAACGGACTCTCGAACGAATCGTTGATCGCAGATGTGTTGGGTAAAGATAAAGTCATCCCCGGCACCGTGACCACCGCCGTCGGTCGGCGCGGACCGGGTGATATTGTCCTTGAACGATTGCGGGGCATCGGCATCGCAAAGGGACATCCCCTCGTTGCAAGTTTGTTTGTCGCCTTTGAAAATGCATTGCTCAACCCGCGCTTGTTCGACGATGCGGCGTCGATGAAATGGTCGAAACTGCTGACGAACCTGATCGCCAATCCCACCTCCGCCATTCTCGATATGACCGCCGCGGAAATCTTATCGAATAAAAAATTATACAAACTCGAAGTGGAGATGTTGCGCGAATGCCTCGCAGTGATGCGGGCGCAGGGAATCAATGCGGTTGACCTGCCCGGCACACCGGTCCGCGCGCTGGCGTTTGCGACGCGACTACCCCTGTGGCTGTCGAAGCCGTTCCTCAGTCGCGCGGCAGGCGCGGGGCGAGGCAACAAAATGCCCTCCTTTCATATCGACCTTTATGCCGGCCGTACGAAAAGTGAAGTGGAATTCCTGCACGGCGAAGTGGTGCGCGCAGGCGAAAAATTCAATGTGGCGACCCCGGTAAATAAATTGCTGACCGAAACGTTGCTGGCGCTGGTTCGCAAGGAAATTCCAATGGATGAGTTTGCCAAGAAGCCGGAGAAGTTGTTGAAAAATTTCGTATGAAAAATCCGGTGGTTGAGTAAGGCGGGTGCTTCTCCCGCCCGTATCGAAATTTTTATTACAAAAGTATCCTTTAAAAGTGGTGGTTTCGATACGCCTTCGGCTATCGCCTCAGGCTACTCAACCACCGGTGCATGAATGAACATGAAAGATAAATTTCAACTCGTACAACCCCGAAACGAAATCGAGATCCACCTCCCGGATGGACGTGTGCTTTCGGGTCCGCGTGGCGCGCCGGTGGGCGATTTCCTTGCCGCCATCGAGCACGATTCGCAATTGGTGGGGGCGGTGATCAACGGCGACCTGCGTGAATTAACCTTCCCTGTCGGAATGGACTCGCGCGTCACACCGATCACCATGTCCACACCGGACGGCACGCGCATCTACCGGCGCTCGTTGACCTTTCTCCTCGAAATGGTCTTCGCGGATATGTACCCACATGCCACGTTGTTCATTGACCATTCGGTCGCGTCCGGCGGATATTACTGCCAGGTGAAGGGACGCAAGCCGTTATCCGAATCCGAATTGGGTGTGCTGAAAGTGCTGATGCAAAAGATCGTCAAGGACGATCTCCCGTTCGTGCGAAAAGAAGTGCCGTTGAAAGAAGCGATGGAGTATTTCCTCTCCCGCGGCGAAGAGGACAAGGTCCAGTTGTTGAAATATCGCAGGAAACCGTATCTCACGCTGTACAGCCTCAACGAGCGACTTGATTATCATCACGGCTACATGGTGCCTTCCACCGGGTATCTGCGCTGGTTCGACCTTGTGCCAACGGGGGATGGTTTCACTTTGTTGTATCCCAGCCGGAACAACCCGAACGAATTGTTGCCCATGCCCGAATACCCAAAACTGCTGGCGACATTTTTACAATACGGCGGCTGGCTCGAAAAACTGGGAATCGAAAACGTCGGCGCGCTCAACGATGCCATCGAAAGCGGACGCGGCGATGAGATCGTGCTGGTCTCGGAGGCATTTCACGAACAGCGGCTCGCGCAGATCGCCCGGCAGGTAGCCGAGAAAATTGAACACGCGCATTTGATTCTGGTTTCGGGTCCGTCTTCCGCGGGCAAAACAACGTTTTCGAAACGGCTCATGGTGCAATTGCTCGCGCTCGGCATATCGCCGTTCCCGCTCGAACTCGATAATTACTTTTTGCCGCGCGATAAGACTCCGCTCGGCGAGGACGGCAAGCCCGACTTCGAAGCCCTCGAAGCGCTCGACCTGCCTGTGCTCGCCGACCATTTGCAAAAGTTGATCCACGGCGATGAAGTGCAATTGCCGCACTACAATTTCAGGACGGGGATGAGAGAGGTGGGGGAGGTGATCCGCCTCGCGCGCGGACAACCGATCATCCTCGAAGGGATTCACGGACTCGAACCGCGGCTCATACCCGAAAGTCTGAGCGACGAGGCGTTTCGCATCTACATTTCGGCTCTGACCCAGTTGAATCTGGATCGCCACAACCGCGTCTCCACCACCGACACGCGTTTGCTCCGCCGCATCGTGCGCGACGCGCGTGAACGCGGCTACACCGCCTCGCAGACCATCTCACGCTGGGAATCCGTTCGGCGCGGCGAAACGAAATATATCTTCCCGTTTCAGGAAAATGCCGATGTGATGTTCAACTCCGCGCTGGTGTACGAGTTGGCGGCGCTCAAGCCGCTCGCTGAGCCGTTGATTCGACAGGTGCAGCACGGCACGCCCGAATACATCGAAGCAAAACGTTTGCTTGCGTTTTTAGAGTGGTTCGTCCCGCTCGATATCAACCTCGTGCCTGAAACTTCGATCATGCGTGAATTCCTCGGCGGTTCGATCCTGAAGGATTTTACGGTGTGGAAGAATAAATAACGGCTAGCGTTGTGTCCGCCGGGACGAGGCTGTTGCGCACGGTAGAATTGAAAGCAGAGCACACAATAATATTCGCTATTCACGTGGTTTGAGTAAATTGTTCATAGTTATCTGATAACAGCAGCGCATCGGCGCTTGTGAGGCTGAAAGCCCGGTTCTGAAATCCGATATAATCAGTTATTCTTTGCAGTCAATAAATTTCATCTGTTCCTCTCACGAGAAAAAGTAGGTCATGGCCATACGTCCGTTCACCCTGACAGAGCCGCCACTCCTGCGAACGAAAATCTCTATTCCCCAGATCCCAATTGGGTCCATTAACCGGCCGCGCCTCATCAAGCAAGTCCATCGCGGTGTAGAGGGTCCTTTAACATTGCTCGCCGCGCCTGCCGGT
>DAOTZF010000232.1:0-31021 GCA_034434415.1 Anaerolineales bacterium
CCTGCTTCGAGCGAGTCAATCGTCTCGGCTTGGACTTCGTCAAAGAGTTCGAGAGTCGCGCGTCCCATGTCCAGCACGAGCGCGTGCCCGTCTCCGTTGTTCCAAATGGCGGCGGGTTCGATTCCGAGTCCGTCACAGTAGAATTTCACCGAACGTTCAAAGTCCTGCACGGTGAAGGCAATGCGCAATTCAAGAACGGGGTGATTGGAGTCGGACATGAGTCAGCCTCGCTTTTTGCTTACATGGTTAGAACAGAAAGCATGAAACTTTACCGCTTTTCCACTTGCAGTTCAACCAATTTGAACGTCAGAAGAACGTGGCTCAACATGCGTCTGAAGAGTGTACTCTTGAGCAGTCGGGAGAGAAGCGGATGCCGCTTGATCTTTGGGTGGTCCAATGTGGTGAAGGTGACAGCCAGTCCGCGTTCCTCGAAGGCGCGCTTGACCGCCGAATATTTCCGATAGAAGATGTTGTTGAGGGTGTATTTGTAATAGAACTCTGTCTTTGTATCCACTGAAGCCCCGCGCACTTCCACCCAGCTCGGTTCACGCCCGAGCCTCACGCAAGTGCGGATGATCGTTTTGCGAAGCCAACCCGGTGGAATCCAATGCACGAACGGCATGAAGAGATGACCTTCGACGGGCTGTCGTTGCGCCGGGAAGACGTGATATCCGCCGCCGCCTGTGCGCGTGAGCCGCGCCATCTCGGCGCACACTCTTTCGAGGTCGGCAACATGTTCGAGAACGTTGCCTGAAAATATATAATCGAAGAATCCATCGGGGAAAGGCGATCGTCCCTGCTCGTTGAGCAGCGCCAGACAGTCACCCGGATAACCTTTGGCTTGAATCAGCGCCAGCCCGTTCTGGATGGGCAGCGGGTCAAGTTCCACACCATACGCTTGATACCCCTGCTCACGAAGCCAGAGCACGTGCCTGCCTCTGCCGCATCCCCAATCCAGCACTTTCAATTCCCCGCGCGGACGGCCCGAATTTTGCGCGAACTCATCCATATTCCGCGTGATGTTCTGATTTGGAACGAAGGCTGCAAATTCCTCCTCCATCAGCACATCATGTTTGGACATTGCAAGTCTCCTGTGTGGAATCGCGTCGGGATTTCCCGCATGCGATTCAGTATAACATGGCGGATGTCGTCGTTACCAGCCGTGGTCGTCTACGGTACAATCTGACCGTTATGAATTTAAAACTACAAAAAGTGTATTGGATACTTCCGCTTTCTCTCGCGCTCGGCGCGGGTGTGGCTTCGCTTCAGAACGGAAACTGGCTGGTCGGTTGGATCGGCTTCTCTTTCCTCTTTCTTCTTGCATTGACGCTTCTCAAAATTTCTCACTCTTGGTCTGGCGGCGGAAGAGGGCTTGCGATGATCATGTTTCTCGCGTTTGCCCTTCGATTGGGAGGCGGGGTTGCCGCTCACACAATGCTTCCGGTGTATGGCTACCCGGAATCGGAAGACAGCCAGGCAGGATACGCATTCACCGACGCACACCGCCGCGATAACCAGGCGTGGAAGTTGGCGATTTCCGACAAACCCGTCTACGACGCGTTCAGCCGCGGCTATTCCTACGATCAATACGGTGGTTTGCTAGCGTTGAGCGCGTTCGTGTATCGCTATCTCTCGCCCGATGCGCATCGCCCGTTGATGATGGTGTTGCTCGCTGCGTTCATCGCGGCGTTGGGGATTCCTTTTTTTTGGAGGGCAGCGAGTCAAACATTCAGCGAAAAAGTCGCGTGGGCATCTGCGTGGATCTTCGCGCTGTACCCCGAATCTGTTTTGCTGGGCGGTTCTTCCATGCGCGAACCGTACTTGATGACCTTGTCCGCGATCGCGTTTTGGGGATTTGCGGAGTGGAACAGCCGCGCTGGTCGAGTAGCCTCCGAAGGAGGCGTATCGAGACCAGCGGTTGCGATTATCGCTTTGAGTTTGAGTCTCTTGGGCATGTTGCTCTTCTCGCCCGCGGTGGCGGTGTTTACCCTGATCATCTTTGCAGGCTGGGTTTTCTTTTCACGCGAACGTGTAAAAATTTCGTGGCGGTCCATCCTCATCTTTGCCATCGTGTTCCTTATTGGCTTGTTCGCGCTTTCTTCGTCGCTGAATCGCAAAGGGATTTTCGACACCTCCTCGCCGCTGTCCGTGCTCAACGATTGGATTCAACTCTCGGTCAAATGGAATGTGTATCAGATCGAACGCGAATCGGGCTGGGTGCAGAAACTATTCGATGAAATGCCTGAGGGCTTGCGCCTTCCCTTCGTGGTGACGTACGGGATCCTTCAACCTGTATTGCCCGCTACCTTGATCGTGCCGACGCTCCCGATCTGGAAGGTGATCTACATCCTGCGCGCGCTGGGATGGTATGCCCTGCTTCCGCTGTTGATTCTTTCGACGGTTGCCGGATCAAGCCTCCACTTCGGGGCGAAGCGGAATCTCTTCATCTGGCTTGCGCTTCTTTCCTGGATGTGGATCCTGCTCGCGGCTTTGCGCGGCGGCGGCGACCAGTGGGACAATCCCCGGTATCGTACGATCATGTTCATGTGGCAGGCGCTCATCGCAGGATGCGTCTGGATGTGGTGGCGCGAGACGCGTAACGCGTGGTTTGTTCGCGTCGTTGCATGTGAGGTCGTTTTTGTTCTGGTTTTCGCGCAATGGTATGCAAGCCGATATTTTTATGTGGGCGGGCAATTGCCGTTCGCAGTGATGGTCGCGTTGATCGCCGGGCTGTGGGGGGCGATCCTTGGCGGGGGCTGGTGGCTGGATAAAATGCGCGGGCAACCGCGCGCAATGTAGGTTATAATTCAGTCGCTGAATTTTGAACGCAGGAGAATCAATGCCCACGGCTCTTATCACAGGCATCACAGGTCAGGACGGATCGTACCTCGCGGAGTTGTTGCTATCGAAAGGCTATCGCGTGATTGGCGTGGCGCGCCGTTCGAGCACTGTGACGAATGAACGCATCAACCACCTATTGGATGATATCACCGTTGTTCAGGGCGATCTGCACGATCAGGGATCGTTGCTCTCGTTCCTCGAAGAATACAAACCGACCGAAGTGTACAACCTCGCGGCGCAGTCATTCGTGCCCACCTCGTGGAACCAGCCTGCGTTGACGGGTGACATCACCGCCATCGGCGTGACGCGCATGTTGGAAGCCATCCGCTTCATCAACCCGAAGATTCGTTTTTATCAGGCATCGTCAAGCGAGATGTTCGGTAAAGTGGTCGAGGTTCCGCAAAGCGAAAACACACCGTTCTATCCGCGCAGTCCGTATGGCGTGGCAAAGGTCTATGGGCATTGGATCACGGTCAACTATCGCGAGTCATTCGATATGTTCGCGGTATCGGGGATCTTGTTCAATCATGAGAGTCCGCGCCGCGGTGTGGAGTTCGTCACGCGCAAGATCGCGGACGGCGTCGCCCGCATCAAACTCGGACTGGCGAAGGAACTCCGCCTCGGAAACCTCGAAGCCCAACGCGACTGGGGCTTCGCAGGCGATTACGTCGAAGCCATGTGGCGCATGTTGCAACAGGATCAACCCGATAATTACATCATCGGCATGGGCGAGACTCATTCTGTGCGCGAATTTTGTGAGATCGCCTTTGGTTACGTCGGGTTGGATTACAAGGAATATGTCGTGCAAGATGAACGTTTTTACCGCCCTGCTGAAGTGGACCTGTTGATCGCGGACCCGTCCAAGGCGCGCGCCGTGCTGGGCTGGGAACCGACCGTCGGATTCAAGGAACTGGTCACGATGATGGTGGACGCGGACCTCGCGCGGTTGAATGGCAAATAGATTGAATGAAGTCTGAAAAACGGTTTCCGCATCTCATTACGATACTTACTCTGATCGGTGTGGCATTATACCTGGGACGGTCGTTGTATTTTGC
Organism: Anaerolineales bacterium; assembly: GCA_034434415.1. GTDB lineage: Bacteria > Chloroflexota > Anaerolineae > Anaerolineales > Villigracilaceae > Defluviilinea. The sequence continues at coordinate 3,897 of DAOTZF010000232.1, forward strand.
TCATACGTCCCTTTCAATTGGCGATGAGGGTGGGTATCTTTACAAGGGGTTGTTGTATGCAAGAGGCGACTATGCACTGTTTCAAGATTACGGGTTATGGACCAACAAAGCCCCCCTGGCGTTTTTGATCCCCGGGTATATTCAGTTATGGTTCGGTCCGGGCTTGCGAGAGGGTCGCTACTTTGCCGTGTTCGTAAGCATGTTGATGCTGGTGGGTCTGTGGATTTCTGCAAACCGATTGGGAGGAAAAAAGTGGGCGGCGGTTGCTGTGTGGGTATGTGCACTGTCTGTAGGCCAGGTGGCAACATATAGCCTTGCGCTCTCTCAAGGGTTGGTCGCTTGCTTGTTGTCCTGGGTCATGGTGTGTGTAGTGGGTGAACATCGAAAACAATGGCAGTTGGTTTTAGGTGGAGTGCTTGCCGCGTTGATGGTGATGACGCGCCAGAATATGGTGTTTTTCCTTCCGATCTTGTTTTGGTACATTTTTTGGGAATATGGGAAACGGGCGGGATTGTGGGCAATGATATCCAGCCTCTGTGTGTTCCTCATCTTTCATGCGTTATATTGGCCCAATATCTTGCAGCTATGGGTGCAGTGGCTTCCAAGGTCACTCACTCCCTTCCTCGATCAGTACCGCTTGTTTGCGATCACAGGTGCAGATATTTTTTCGATCAGCTTAATGAGTCGCGTTCAAGCGTTGGCGATCGGCATGAGGGATCACTTCTTCATCCTTTGTGGAAACGCGATGGCTTTGATTCTATTCCCTCCGCGGAGGAGTTGGAAAGACCAGCATCGCTTTAAAACAGCCATCTTTCTCGGCATAACATTCCTTGTCCTGTTCGCAATGCACGCGTGGGCATCCCTTTTCAACAACTATTGTGTTCAATGTTTTACTTCCTATCAAATGTTTTACACTGTCGTGGGCATGTTGTTCGTTGTCATCGTTTTTTCAAATAATATGCAAGAATCCTTGGTTCGGCGTGTGTTTTGCATGCTCGTCCTTTTGATCTTTACGGCAAGTGTGGGTCTATCTTACTTTCAGGATATCGGTACCTGGGCGTTGGATACGATCAGCGTTCCTCTGATCAACAGAATTGTCATACAAGGAGAGATGCCGTGGGTTTCGATGGGGGATATTCTGGCGCAGCGATGGGGTCTGGGACTTGACCTTCAGAAACGAGTTGCCGCGTCGCTGGTTGGCTTCCTCATAGGGCTGCTTTTGCTGGGCGTCGTGCGGCTCGCGCACCGTTTTTATTTTCGTAAAGGATTATCAAATGGGATCTCTGTGAGTCAAGTTGTTATAACCGCATTCCTTACTGCTGGTGTGGTTATTCCTCCCGCTGTTTATGCTGGTGTATACTCAACATCGTGTTCGACCCGGTTTCTTTCCCATTACGAAGAGGCTGGCAGTTCATTATCTGATGTCATCCCTTCTGGGAATCTTGTATACTGGAAAGGAAGCGGTCGTCACCTTGCCCTTCTTTTGTATGTGGATGATATCCGCCTCTTTGCCCCGCAGATCACCGCTGGCGGCGGGTATGTTGTTTCGGGCGAACGGGATCACCTGCTTCGGTTTGGCTTGTTCGATAACAGCATCGATGCCGAGTGGAGGAAGTCTGCTGATGTCTTTATCTTGTGGCGGGGTTATCCAAACCTGGTCATAAGCGATTTCGAAGAACATGAAGAGTATCAACCGCTTCCTTTTGACATGCACAATCTGGCGCAATGCGAAGAAGAACTGTTTGTATATAGTAGGCTTCCATGAACCTGTCCCTTGTCATACCTGTCTATAACGAGGAGGCGAACCTGCCTCTTTTGTTCGATGCCATTCAGCGCGCATTGAAACCCATCCGAAAAAAATGGGAGATCATTTTTGTGGACGATGGCAGTAAAGACAAAAGCATGGATGTGTTGAACACGCTTGCGCATGAACACCCCCTACACGTGCGGGTGGTGGAGTTCCGCCGCAACTTTGGTCAAACAGCCGCAATCACAGCGGGAATCGATCACGCGCTGGGCGAAATCATCGTCCTGCTCGATGCCGATATGCAAAACGACCCGGCGGATATCCCCCGTCTCCTGTCGAAACTGGATGAAGGCTACGACCTTGTCAGCGGCTGGCGCAAAGACCGCAAGGACAACTTTCTCACGCGTACCCTCCCTTCGAACATGGCGAACTGGTTGATCTCCACAGTGACCGGCGTTCATCTTCACGATTATGGATGCACTCTCAAAGCTTATCGCCGCGACGTGCTGGGGGGCTTTCGCCTCTACGGAGAAATGCATCGGTTCATCCCGGTATTTGCTCATTCCGTTGGAGCGCGAATCACAGAAGTTCCGGTCAGTCACCATCCTCGTAAATTTGGCAGGGCAAATTACGGCTTGGATCGAACCCTTAAGGTCTTCCTCGACCTGTTCACTGTTAAGTTTCTGCTGGAGTATTCCCACAAGCCGATCCGTCTGTTCGGCGGTGCAGGAATGGCGTTGATGCTTCTTGGCATCATCGATGGATTATATTTACTAATTCGCCGCACGTTATTCGGTACACCGGTATTCAGCTCACCTCTTTTGTTAATTGGGGTTATGTTTATCATTATCGGTTTCCAGTCCATCCTGATGGGGTTGATCGCCGAATTGCTTGCACGCACCTACCATGAGTCGCAAGCCAAGCCCACCTATACAGTTCGCCGAACCCTGAACATCAAACGAAAGAACTGATGCGCATTCTTGTCTTGAACCATGAATTCCCTCCGATCGGGGGTGGGGGCGGCCGCGCCGCAGAGGGGATATGCCAGATCCTTGCAAAACGCGGACATGAAATAACAGTATTAACCTCCCGTATCACCGGTTCACAAAGTGAAGAACAGAGGGATGGGTTCCAGATCATACGGATTCCCGCCCTGCGTACGAAACCCTTTCAGGCAAGTTTTCTCTCGATGGCGACCTACGTTCTTTCCGGACTGTGGAGCGGATTCCATCTCATCCGCCGCTTCAAGCCTCATGTGATCCATGTTCACTTTGCCGTGCCGGCGGGCGCGCTGGCATGGATGCTTTCGAAACTGACCGGTATTCCCTATGTGCTCACCGCACACCTTGGGGATGTGCCGGGGGGAGTTCCAGAAAAGACACGGGATTGGTTCCGTTGGGTGTTCCCATTTACCCGTTCGATCTGGCGCGATGCTGGGGTCCGGGTGGCGGTCAGCGAATATACACGTGAACTCGCCTTGAAACATTATGATGAGGAGATTCTCGTTATCCCAAACGGTGTCGATGTTGAACAACTGAAGCCGGCTTCGATCCAAGTCAATCGTCCGCCGGTGATTGTCTTCGCTGGTCGGTTCGCTCCGCAAAAGGCGCCAGCGCAGGTGGTGCGCATCCTCAACGAGATCAAAGATCTCCCTTGGAAGTGCGTCATGATCGGTGACGGTTACTTGATGCCTGCCGTGAAGAAGCTAATTACGGAACTAGGAGTGGAGGATCGTTTTGAACTGACAGGTTGGGTCACTCCCGATGAGGTCATGAAGCGTTTCGATCATAGCGACTTGCTCTTCATGCCCTCACTTTCTGAAGGCCTGCCCGTAGTGGGAGTCCAAGCGCTGGCGAAGGGGCTTGCGATTGTTGCCAGCCGCGTGGGCGGATTCGTGGACCTTGTCGAGGAGGGTGAGAACGGAGCACTACTGCCTTCGGATGATAAAGATGGAATGGTCGAGGCGCTACGACGATTCCTGATAGATCCAGAGAAATTACTGCGTGCCCGCCATCGCAGCCGGGAGATCGCGCAGCGTTTCGATATCGTATCCATCGCGGATTCGTACGAGAAGATCTATGAAAGCCTGAAAGTTTCCAACGGACAAACCACCCGAAAACTCTTGATCATCAACAGTGAATATCCTCCCGTCGGCGGAGGCGCGGGGAACGCCAGCGCCAACCTCGCCCATCGGCTTGCATCCAATGGGCAGAAAGTGATCGTAGTCACTTCGCAATTCAATAACCTGCCTCGCAAAGAAACAAGCCCGAATCTGGATGTGATTCGTATCCCCGCCCTGCGAAGCCGGCAGGATCGCACCAGCGCGTTCGAATTGATCGCGTTCATCGTATCTGCAATTTTTTGGACACTCCGCCTGTTTGCCGGTGGTAAAAAGCGTAAACCGTATGCGACGATCGCTTTTTTTGGTCTGCCTTCCGGTGCGGTTGCATTGGCGCTCAAGGCTGTTTATAAGATACCGTACATTGTTTCCCTGCGCGGAGGCGATGTGCCGGGCTTCCGCCCGTATGATTTCGGCTTGTATCACAAATTGATCCGACCCCTGTTGCGGGTCATATGGAAAAATGCCTCTACCATCGTTGCCAACAGCCGGGGTTTGCATGCCCTCGCTCTGCAGTTCGACTCGCGTTTCGACATCCCCATCATCCCCAACGGCGTGGATTCGGAGCTTTTCAATGCAGATGCACATGAAAATGTATCCGCTCGTATTTTTTCGGTTGGGCGCATCGTGCATCAAAAGGGACTTGATCTTGCTATGCATGCCCTCTCTGGTTTGATGGAATTGGATTGGGAATGGAGGATCGCTGGGGATGGCCCACAGATCGGGTTGTTGAAATCCCTTGCTGAAAGATTAGGTATTCAGGGGCGTATACGGTTCATTGGCTGGCAATCTCATGACCGTTTGGTCGAACATTATGCATGGGCAAACTTGTTCCTTTTCCCGTCGCGCCATGAGGGGATGCCTAATGCTGTGCTGGAGGCAATGGCAAGCGGGCTTCCCGTGATCGCTTCCCGTATTTCGGGCAACGAAGAATTAGTGGTAGATCGGGAAACCGGACTTCTCGTCCCCAGTGAAAATGTGGATGCCCTGCGCGAAGCGCTGCGCATATTGATCCTCGATGCGGATATGCGCCAGTGGATGGGCGCCGCATCACGCCGACGGGTGGAGGACAACTACAATTGGGAGAGCGTGGCGAAGCAATACGCGCTCCTGCTTCAACAGGTAGAATAACTCCCATGTGCGGCATCTGCGGAATCTCCCACTCCGATCATCGAACACCGGAACGAACCTCGCTCGAAACCATGACGCGAGCGCTTGTCCACCGTGGACCTGATAGTGATGGGTTTTATATTGCTCCTGGCATCGGTTTGGGGATGAGGCGACTTGCGATCATCGATGTGGAAGGCGGCAATCAGCCGATACCGAACGAGGATGAATCGTTATGGATCGTCTTCAATGGCGAGTCGCACAATTTCCCCGACCTGTTTGCCGACCTTGTGAAACGCGGTCATGAATTCCGCACACGCTCCGACTCTGAATGCATCCTGCATCTGTACGAGGAATACGGCGACGAGTGTGTTCATCATTTACGCGGTCAAGCGGCGTTTGCGTTGTGGGATGCAAACAAGAAACGGCTGCTCCTTGCCCGCGACCGCATGGGAAAAAAACCGCTATATTATGCAGTGCAAAATGGCACGCTGTACTTTGCATCTGAATTGAATGCGTTGCTAAAAGCGTTGCCTCAAAAACCGGAGGTCAACCTCGAAGCCATTGACCTCTATCTCAGCCTTCAATATATCCCCGATCCATTGACCGTGTATCACGGTGTTCATAAACTCCCGCCTGCGCATCGCCTGGTCTGGCAGAATGGTGTGGCGACACCAGGATGCTATTGGGATTTTTCTTACCAGCCAAAACACGAACAGAGTGAAGCTGCCCTCATCGAAGAATTGCGCTCTCTGCTGAAAGAATCGGTGAAGATGCGGCTGATCTCTGAAGTGCCGCTCGGTGCGCACTTGAGCGGCGGCATCGATTCGAGCATCATCGTCGCGCTCATGGCCGAATTGAGCGACGCGCCTGTGAAGACATTTTCGGTCGGCTTCGAAGAAGAATCCTACTCCGAGCTCGAATATGCGCGCGCGGTCGCTCAACGGTATTCAACCGAACACCATGAGTTCATTCTCAAATATGATGACATCCCCGGTACTCTAGAGAAAATTTCGCGTCACTTCGGCGAGCCATTTGGCGATGCGTCTGCCATTCCACTTTATTACATTTCAAAGCTGACGCGGGAACACGTGACGGTCGTCTTGAATGGCGACGGCGGTGATGAGGACTTTGCCGGCTATCAACGGTATTGGCTTGACCCGTTGGCGAACCGCTACTTGCGTGCGCCTCAATTCCTGACCCGAGGGCTGATACCGTCCATCGCAGGTTTTCTACCTGTTTCATCTGACCGCCCGGTGGGGCGAAGCCTGGTGGACGGCTTGAAACGCCTGCATCAACTTCCCGAGATCGACGCGCGCGCGAGCATTCTGCGCTGGGGTTCGTATTTTTCACCGCGCCAACGCGCACAACTTTGGAAGCGTGAGTTTCGCTTCGATGCGGATAATGCCCAGCGCCTGCTGGCAGAAAAATTCGACTCGGCGGAAGGTTCGTTCCTCGATAAGACGCTATACACGGATCTGCACACGTATCTGCCCGGCGATCTGCTCGTCAAAACCGATCGCATGGGTATGGCGGCGTCCATTGAGCCGCGTTCGCCCTTCCTGGATCATAAAATGGTGGAGTGGTCGGCTCGGGTGCCGGACCTTTTCAAAGTCCGCGGGCGAAGCGGAAAGTATCTTCTGAAGAAAGCGTTTGCCGGTGATCTTCCTGAAAGTGTGCTCAAACATTCCAAGCAGGGATTTGGAATCCCGATCGGCACGTGGTTCCGCGGTCCATTGCATGATTGGGCGCGGGAGTTATTGACCGGCTCGAGCGCTGGTTTAAGCGAATGGTTCGATACAGGGGCAGTTGAAAATCTTTTGGGCGAACATCGTGCAAGCCGTGTAAATCACGGCAAGAGAATTTACGCGCTGACGATGCTTGCGTTATGGAGGCAGGGCATTCATGTTTGAGTTCGGAAAGAATTGTAGTCAGGCCTTTGAGTATTTTTAGTGATTTCATAGATTATGAATGACACATTGTCTGTCATAGCCGCGGAGATGAGGGGTCAGGTTGCCACCGTCCTTGCAAATTGGCTAAAAGGGGTCGTCCATGCCGATTTTGATCAAATGGCGGATACTCATCTTTCCGTGAAGCATGTTGAAGAAAAAGTTCAAGTGATTGATAAATATTTGCCCGGGTTTCTTACACCGGGAAAGAAAATCCTTGAAGTAGGGTCCGGTTTTGGTGCTTTTACGGTCTTCACTCGAATCCTTTATGGATATGACACAATTGGAGTGGAGCCTGATTCTGTAGTGCGCAGCATTGCCTTACAACTTGCTGAAAGCTGTGGAACAGACTGTGAGATCGCGAATTGTCCGGGCGAGGCATTGATATTTCCCGATGAAACTTTTGATCTGGTGTATTCATCCAATGTCCTTGAACACGTACAAGACCCTGCACGTGTTCTTTCTGAAAGCGTGCGTGTGCTCAAACCCGGCGGATATTTGTTCTTTACGTATCCGAATTACTGCTCCTTTTGGGAAGGGCATTATGGAATATTCTGGATTCCCTGCATGAACAAGTCGATGGCAAAGATGTATGTTCGCCTCTTTGGGAGGTTTGCCGGATACATTGATGGGCTGCAGTTGATGAACGTGAAGTTTACAAAGCGTATCTTGAACCCTTTGCTGGACAAGGTGGACGTGATTGGCCTGGGTGACGACCTTTGGGTGGAGAGGATGCGCACCCTCAAGTTTGGGGCATGGGGGCAATCATCAAAACTCAAGAGCGTTTTGTCATTCATACAAAAAATCCCCCTTCTCGTTGACCTGGGGATTTTCGTTGGCAAATGCATGGACTGGTATTATCCGATCATTGTTATACTAAGGAAAAAGCAGAACGCGTCTTCCGCCGATTGATTCTGCCACTTCACCTCTGCATGTTCCTCATGGACGATTCAAAAAAAACATCCTCATCGTGGGGTAAAAAATTCCGCAACGCCGGTAAAGCGGCTCTGGCCTTGTTTTTGGCTTGGTTCGTTGTTTCGCAAACGGACCTTGCCCAGTTGCGCGATATGCTGAATTCGATATCGATTCTCTGGCTGGGTGTATACGCTATCCTATTTATTCTCGCCGTCATGGCGAAAGCCATACAGTACAAGATCGTCATTGGGCGCGAAGTGACCTATGCAAGGGTCTTGAGTGTTGTCGTCATGCAGAATGTGGTATCTAACTTTCTGGCAGCAAGCGCGGGAGTAGCATCCTACGTGGCACTGCTGCGTGTGGAGCACGGCGTAAAAGTAAGCCGGGCGATGATCGCATTCATTCTTACGAAGGTAGGAGACCTCACTGCGATCTTTATCCTGCTTCTCGCATCCCTATTGGGAGTTTGGTCAGATATCGAGTCGGTAAAAGGGTTGACATTATTCATGCTGATAGGCATGGGTGGTTTTCTTGCATTGTTTGGTTTTGTCGTTCTTTTCCGTGAGAGGTTTGTTGTTTTTTTGCGTTCCGTGTTCGAATACCTTAGCCTGACCCGCTTTGGTCCAACTAATCAAGGGTTGGATATTCTTGACGCACTTGCAAAACAAGACCAGACGGATATTCTGCTGACAATGGGACGAGTGCTGGCAGGTTCGTTCCTATATTTGGGCGTGACTTTGCCGTGGCTGTATTCGGGCATGCGAATGTTCGATGTACATTTGGACGGATGGGAGGTTGCCTTTACCAGCGCGTTCTACTACCTCGTCACCTATGTTCCTGTGCAGATCTTTGGGGGACTGGGGGTGACCGAGGCAAGCATGATGTATATCTATCACCTCTTCGGTCCGTCGGTTCCCGAATTGGCAGCAGTCTTGATTGGTCTGCGGGTGTTATCTGCGCTGATGAACTTGTCCTTGCTGTTATACTTGCCTCTATATGAATTAAGAAAAATAAACCCATTTAACCAGATGAAAAAACACTAGGAGAATACAGTGACTTTTACTTCGGAATTCTACGATCAGGCATGGCATAAATGGGATGACATGAAGGTGTACGGCGCTACAGCTCGGCACACCCGACGATTTGTTTTTTTTCTTATGAACAGTCTGACGTTTGATACTGTCCTGGATGCCGGTTGTGGAACGGGGATCTTGTTGAAACAAATTTCTGATGTGTACCCACGGGTGAAACTAACAGGATCGGAATTTTCGTCGGAGGGGATCGAATTCGCAAAAAAACGCCTCCCCGATGCCGATTTTCAAGTGCTCGACCTTAGCAAGGAACCCCTCAACCGGAAGTTCGATCTGATCACCTGCATTGACGTGGTCGAACATATTCCTGATGATCGCACCGCTCTGAAAAACTTACGATCCATGACGGCAAAATACCTGATCATCTCGGTGCCGTTGGGTAAGCTACTCAAAGTTGAAGCGGAGCGCATGGGGCATGTGCACGGATACGGCCGCCGGGAATTTGAAACGAAGCTCCGCGAGGCAGGCTTCGAGATTATAAAAGCGATCCAATGGGGGTTCCCTTTCTATAACCTACATCGGCGCTTTGTCAATGCCTTGCCTGCAGAAACTTCCGCAGGTACGTACGGAGCGAAGAAGAAACTGTTGGCGGAAATTATTTATACGATATTTTTTCTAAATCTTCCTTTTGCCGGGGAGCGGTATTACGCGCTTTGCCGTCCGGTGGGTGGCGGAAGTGTTTAGTCACTTTAGAAGGTTTTCATCATGGCAGAGAAAAAGAAGTTGATTGTCACCGGAGGCTATGGCTTTATCGGCGCTAACCTTGTGCGGTTACTGATAAAAAGCGGGTACCGTGTGATCAACCTCGACGCGTTGACCTACGCCGCAAACCCGCTTTCGTTGGCTGATTTGAAAGAAAATCAAGATTATGTGTTCGTGAAGGGGAGCATCACGGACCGCGAACTTGTTTCGTCTTTGTTCGAGAAGTATCAACCCGTTGGCATTCTTCACCTCGCGGCAGAATCTCACGTGGACCGTTCCATTGTCAACGCGGAGGATTTCCTGCAAACGAATGTCATCGGCACGTTTACACTGCTTGAGGCGGCCCGCGCCTACTGGAACGGTTTACATGATGATCGGAAACGATCCTTCCGCTTCCTGCATGTGTCAACGGATGAGGTGTTCGGTTCGCTCGGCGCGGACGGTTATTTCACCGAAGATACCCCCTACGCGCCGAACTCGCCGTATTCAGCTTCGAAAGCCGCGAGCGATCATTTTGTGCGCGCCTTCCATCACACCTACGGGTTGCCCACGATCATTACCAACTGCTCGAATAATTATGGTCCCTATCAATTTCCTGAGAAGATGATTCCGTTGATGATTCTCAATGCACTCTCGGCCAAGCCGCTCCCAGTTTATGGCGATGGCTCGAACGTGCGCGACTGGCTGTATGTGGAGGATCACTGCCGTGCCATTCAACTTGCCTTTGAAAAAGGTGTGCCGGGAGAAGTCTATGTTGTTGGTGGAAATAACGAACAGAAGAATATCGATCTCGTGAACAAGATCTGCGGGATTCTCGATGAGATGGCGCCGCCGGAAGAAGTGAACCAACTGCGCGAGCAGGGGTTAAAAAGTTATAACGAGTTGATTCGCTATGTTACGGATCGCCCGGGACATGACCATCGCTATGCGATCGATTCGGCGAAGATTCAGCGTGAGTTGGGGTGGCAGGCTGAAGTTGGGTTTGAGGCGGGGTTGCGTCAGACCATCGAATGGTATTTGTCGAATCCGGAATGGGTGGATCAAGTCAGCAAGGGCTCGTACGGCGAGTGGATTCAGAAGAATTACGCATGGCGCTCCGAGAGGGAGTCTAAATGAAGGGAATCATTCTGGCTGGCGGGAAGGGCACGCGCCTATATCCGCTCACGATTGCCACAAGCAAACAGTTATTGCCGGTGTATGACAAACCGATGGTGTATTATCCGCTGTCGATGTTGATGCTGGCTGGGATTCGCGAGGTGCTTGTCATCAGCACGCCGGACGCGTTGCCCGCCTTTCGTGAATTGTTGAAGGATGGCTCACAATGGGGAATGAAGTTCGAATATGCCGAACAAGCCCAGCCGCGCGGCCTTGCAGACGCATTTTTAGTTGGGCGGGATTTCATTGGCTCCAGCACGGTCTGTTTGATTCTTGGAGATAATATTTTCTACGGCGAAGGAATGATTTCGCTGTTGCAAAAATGTGCGTCACTAACGGAAGGTGCTTTCATCTTTGGTTATCGAGTGACCGACCCGGAGAGATACGGCATCGTGGAGTTCAATGAGGAATATCAGGTGTTGAGTCTGGAGGAGAAACCGGAGAATCCGAGATCGAATTTTGCCGTTCCGGGAATCTACTTTTACGACAGGCATGTGGTGGAGATGGCTGAGAAGGTCAAACCGTCCGCGCGCGGCGAGATCGAGATCACCGACTTGAACAAGTTATATCTCGAAAAGGGTCAATTGAATGTGAAAGTATTCGGTCGCGGTGTGGCATGGCTGGATGCCGGAACGCATGAGTCACTTTTACAAGCCGCAATGTTCATCGAAGCGATTCAAAACCGACAGGGATTGATGATTTCATGTCCGGAGGAAATTGCCTTTCGGATGGGCTTTATCGATCGGGAACAGTTGCAAAAACTTGGCGAGGAATTGCGCGGCAATAGTTATGGCGAATATATACTCGATATTGCCCGTAAGGGATGAGGAACCTGGAGGCGACGATGTCTACGGCATTTACTTTCGTGGAGGGTGACAGCTTTTCGTTCGAACGATTCATCTCGGCGGACGACGTGCAACACTTTGCCGAAGTGGTCGGTGATTCGAACCCCATACATCTTGACGAAGAGTTTGCCGCGAACACGTCCTTCAAAAAGCGGATCGTGCACGGCGCGTTCCTGGCAGGGTTGATCTCGAAGGTGTTGGGTATGGATTTTCCGGGGGAGGGCACGATCTACATTTCGCAAAATTCGGTCTTCAAACGCCCGGTGTTCGTAGATTCGACCGTGAAGGTGGAAGTAAAAGTATTACAGGTGAACGCGGAGAAACGGCGGCTGGTGTTGGATACCACGGTTCTCAACTCGGACGGGAAAGCCTGTCTCGCCGGATCTGCCGAGGTATGGATTCCCGAATAGAAACTGCATCCACTGTGAAAAAGATTGCAACCATCGTGGGGGCAAGACCCCAGTTCATCAAAGCCTCGGCGGTTTCACGCGCGCTGACCGGGAAATTCAACGAGGTGATGATCCACACGGGACAGCATTACGACTCGGAGATGTCCGGTCAAATCTTCGACGAGTTGGAAATGCGCGAGCCGGACTTCAATCTCGGCATCGGTGGAGGCACCCATGGAAAACAAACCGGGCTGATGCTCGTCGAACTTGAGAAGACGATCTTCGAAGTAAAACCCGATTGCATTCTCGTGTATGGAGACACCAACTCCACACTGGCGGGCGCGTTGGTGGCGGCAAAAGCGGGCATCAAACTCGCTCACGTGGAGGCAGGCTTGCGTTCGTTCAATCGAACGATGCCGGAAGAGGTAAACCGCGTATTGACGGATCATGTCTCGGACGTTTTGTTTTGCCCGACCGATGCGGCGGTCGAAAATTTGAAAAAAGAGGGCATTACAAATGGTGTGCATCGCGTGGGCGATGTTATGTACGATGCCTTGTTGCATAACCGGGCGCTTGCACATCGGCGCATGTCGATCCTGCCGCAGATGCGCATTGAAAAAAAGAAGTATGCGCTGGCGACCGTCCATCGGGCTGGGAACACGGATGACCCTGCCCGGCTTAAATCCATTCTGGATGCGCTGGGATCCCTGCCCATGCCGGTCATCTTTCCGGTTCACCCGCGGACGCGAAACTTGATCAACGATGGGAAACTACCCGTCAGTTCAAATGTTTCATTGACGGTGCCGCTCGGTCCCTTGGAGATCGTGGAATTGCTGGAATTTGCCGATTGCCTGTTGACGGACTCGGGAGGCATGCAAAAAGAGGCATACCTGATGGGAGTTCGGTGCATCACATTGCGCGAGCAAACCGAATGGGTGGAAACGGTGGAGGCGGGCTGGAATAAACTGGCTGGGGTGGATGCGAAGTTGATCCTGGAGTTGTTCGAGGCATGGCATCCGGCGGGGGAGCGCCCCGCGTTGTATGGCGATGGTCATGCGGCGCAACGGATTTGCAGCCTTTTGCTGACTGAGTTGAAGTAACCTATTTGTGAAACCAGTCACTTGACAGGGTGGATTTTCTGTGTGAGAATTCAGAAACTGAATGCTCATATGACGGAAATCAAACCTCACGAATATTCCCTGCTACATGAAATCGCCAAAGACTCCATGGTCACACAGGCGAATCTTTCTGATCGCCTGGGCATCGCTGTTGGAAGCGTCAACTGGTATATCAAGAGACTCATCCATAGAGGCTGGGTCAAGGTTTCGCATCTGGACCGGACGCGGCTGAAATACGATCTCACCCCTGAGGGAATGGCTGTGTTCACCCAGCGCGCGCTGAACTATGCCCGCGATTCTTTGAAGGTGTATGGGAGTCTGCGCGAGCGGGCGAAATCGCTCGTGAATGAATTAAAGCGGGATGGAATCCATCACGCGTACATCGACGGAAACGATGAGATGATGGACATACTTCGTCTCACCTGTATCGAGGCTGGTATTCAATTGCTTGATTCGCCGAACGGTATCGTTTTGAAGGCTGTCGGGCAGGAGTATGGGGTGATGAAGAACAACAACAATGAAAGGGAGGCATGATGGGAATCCGAATCCATACAACGGCGGAAGTTTCAGACAAGGCAGAGATCGGGGAAGGTTCGAGCATCTGGCATCACGCGCAGGTGCGCGAAGGCGTGAAGATCGGAAGGAATTCGATCATCGGCAAGGGCGTGTACGTGGATGCCGGCGTGCCGATCGGCGACAACGTGAAGATCCAAAATTACGTTTCGGTCTATCACGGAGTGGTGATCGAGGACGGCGTCTTCGTTGGACCTCATGTCTGCTTCACCAATGATATGCGCCCTCGCGCGGTCAACCCGGATGGCTCGCTCAAAGCCGCGGACGATTGGGTGTTGAGCGAGACGCGCATCAAAAAAGGCGCGGCGCTCGGAGCCAACTCCACCATCCGGTGCGGAATTACCATCGGTGAATGGGCAATGGTCGGTTCCGGCAGTGTGGTGACGAAAGATGTCCCGTCACATGGGCTGGTATTCGGCAATCCGGCGCGCTTGCGCGGGTTCGTCTGCGCTTGCGGTGAGATTTTTGAAAGAGACTCACAGTCACCTGGCATTGTGAAATTAAAATGCCCGAAATGCGGGCGCACACATGAAGTTTCCGTGAAGGAATGGGAGATGACTCAATGATTCACATGGCAAAACCCCAAATGGGCGACGAAGAAAAACAGGCAGTACTTGAAGTCTTGGATTCAGGCATGATCGCGCAGGGACCTCGCGTCAAGGCGTTCGAGGAGGGCTTCGCCGCGATGTGCGGAACCAGGCACGCCATCGCCACCTCCTCGGGCACAACCGCGTTGCACCTCGCCATGCTCGCAAATGGAATCGGTGAAGGCGACGAGGTCATCACCTCCGCATTCACGTTCATCGCATCGGCGAACAGCGTGTTGTTCACCGGCGCGAAACCCGTATTTGTGGATATCGACCCGCGGACGTTCAACATGGATCCGGCAAGAATCGAAGCCGCCATTACGAAAAAGACGAAAGCGATTCTGCCGGTTCACCTGTATGGTTTGTCCTGCGATATGGACCCGATCATGAAGATCGCCGAGAAACACGGGCTGGCTGTCATCGAGGATGCCTGTCAGAGTCATGGCGCGGAATACAAAGGCAGGAAAGTCGGTTCGTTTGGAACGGGTACATTCTCGCTGTACCCCACCAAGAACATGACCTCTGCCGAAGGCGGAATGATCACAACCAACGATTCGACGATCGATGAGAAGTGTCGTGTCCTTCGCCAGCACGGGATGCGCGTTCGTTATTACCACGATATGCTCGGCTACAACTTCCGCATGACGGACATCCACGCCGCGATCGGTCTGGCGCAATTGAAGAAACTCGAGAAGTTCAACGCCCAACGGCAGGCGAATGCCAAATTCCTTAGCGGCAACCTAAAGGGCGTCCGAACGCCGTTCATCCCCGAAGGGCAGACCCATGTCTTCCATCAGTACACTGTCCGCGTTCCGAACGGCAAACGCGACGCGCTCCGCACATATTTGAATGAAAATGGAGTCGGCTCCGAAGTGTATTACCCGGTGCCGATCCACAAGCAGAATTTCTATGTGAAGGAATTGGGATACGACCAAAGCCTGCCCGAAACAGAATTTGCCACAACTGAAGTGTTGTCTCTGCCGGTGCACCCCGCGCTTTCACCCTCTGATCTCGAGACTATCGTTGGCGCGGTCAACGATTTCATGGAGAAGAACGGATGAAAGTCGCAGTCATCGGCGTTGGCACGATGGGCAGGCATCATGCCCGCGTGTATAGCGAACTGCCCGAAGCAGACCTTGTCGCCATTTCGGATTCGGATTCCATTCGCGCAGAATCCACGGCGAATAAATTTGGGATCCGCTCCTACACCGATCATCGCGAAATGCTTGAAAAAGAAAAACCCGATGCGGTTTCCGTGGTTGTCCCAACCGCCATGCATGAGCGGGTCGGATTGGATGTGCTCGACGCCGGCGTGAACCTTCTGATCGAGAAACCGATTGCCGCGACCATCGAAGAAGGTACACACCTGATTCAAAAAGCGCACGCGATGAAGAAGCAATTAATGATCGGTCACGTGGTACGCTTCGACCCCGCCCTGCAGGCACTCAAGCAAAAACTGGATGCCGGTGAACTTGGGCGCATTTACCAGATCTTTTGCCGCCGCGCCGGTCCGTTCCCCACCCGCATCCAGGATGTAGGTGTGGTGATCGACCTCGCGCCGCACGATGTGGACGTGATGCGATTCCTCACCGGGTCGGACCCCATCCGTGTACATTCCGAAACCGAGCAACGGATTCATACTGAGCACGAGGATCTATTGTGGGCGTCGCTTCGTTTTCCAGACGGGGTGATCGGCGCGCTCGAAATCAACTGGCTCACACCCACGAAGATTCGTGAAGTGCTCGTGCTTGGCGAGCGCGGTATGTTTCGCACCGACGCGCTCACGCAAGACTTGTATTTCTACGAAAACTCGCTGGTCAACGATGTTCAATGGGCGACGCTCCAAACCATCAAAGGCGTAAGCGAGGGAAGTATGACACGTTATGCGATTCCGCGTTTCGAGCCTTTGAAAGCCGAACTTCAATCCTTTCTGAAGGCATTGCAGGATGGAAAACCGGTTCCCATCTCCGGGGAGGATGGGCTCGCCGCCTTGAAGATTTCCCTTGCCCTCGTTGAATCCGGTCGAACCCATCAGGTGGTGGACTTGCAATGAGCCTGAACGACCTTCGCATCCAGATCGAAAATAAGACTGCACGCCTCGGTGTTATCGGGCAGGGATATGTCGGTTTGCCGGTTGCCGCGCTGTTTGCCGATAAAGGCTTCGATGTGCTGGGTGTGGATCTTCGCGCTGACCTTGTCGAAAAGATCAAGGCGGGAATCAACCCGATCGAGGGGAAGGAGCCGGGGTTGGCGGAGTTGCTGAAACGAGTCGTTGAGTCTGGGCGTATGCGTGCCACAACGGATTATGGTGAACTGGGCGACTGCGATATTTTCCTGATCGCCGTTGAAACCCCAGTGGATGACAATCATATTCCGCACTACGAGGCGCTTCGCGCCGCGCTTTTAAGCCTCGCAACGATCATGAAAGACGGCACGCTGGTCGTTGTCGAATCAACGATCGCGCCTCGGACGATGCACGATATTGTGCTTCCCCTGCTTGAAGAGAAGAGCGGTAAAAAACTCAACGACGGATTCTTTTTGGGCAACTGCCCGGAACGCGTGATGCCGGGCAAACTTCTCAAGAATCTTAAGACCATGAGCCGCGTGGTCGGTGGGATGACCCCGGTAACTTCGGAAGTGATGATCGCACTCTATAAAAATATCGTCGAGGCTGACCTCGACCCGGCGGATTGCATTACTGCAGAGTTGGTCAAAACGGTGGAGAATGCCTACCGCGATGTACAGATCGCGTTTGCCAACGAAGTTGCGCTGGTCGCCGAAGCTGCCGGCGGCGATGTGTGGAAGGTGCGCGAACTGGTGAATAAAAGTCCGCAAAGGCAGATGCACCTGCCCGGCGCGGGAGTCGGCGGTCATTGCATCCCGAAAGACCCGTGGCTTCTCGTCCATGGGGCAAAAGAAAAAGGTGTAACGTTGCGCTTGATTCCAGCCGCGCGCGAGATCAATAATTCGATGCCTTTACACATGGTCAGGTTATTGGAAGATGCGCTGGCAAAAGCGGGCCGACCCATCCTGGATGCGCGAGTCGCCGTGCTTGGATATGCCTACCTTGAAGACAGCGACGATACGCGTAACAGCCCCACGCGGACGCTCGTTGCGCGCCTTTATGAACTTGGCGCGCAGCCTGTGATTCACGACCCGTGGATTCCCGAATATAACGGCGACCTGTACGAACGGGTGAAAGGCTGCGACGCGGCGGTGGTGATGGTGGCTCACAGCGCGTACAGCAAATTGGACTTAAATGCGCTTTACGCCGCGCTAAGGCATCCGATCATTGTAGATGGTCGAAAGGTGTTCGAAAAAGAGCAATTGCGAGGGAAGGGATTTTCCTATTACTGCATGGGCCATTTTTTTGATAAGGGTCCCTTGAACTATGAATGAAAATATGAGTGGTGGGAGCCTGACCCATGAAGAGGTGGCTAGGCGTTCTGTTTCCGGCGCAGCGAGCAGTCTGGTAATCCGAACGGTCAGTGCGTCGTTGAAATTTGCAAGAACGATCCTTTTGGCAAGGCTGATAAATCCGGACCAATTCGGGATCGTGGGCTTGGCATTGGTCTTTGTCCAGTTTTTGGATACCATCGGAACCTTTGGTTTGAACATGCAATTGATTCGCTCGGAAAAGTTGACCGATGAAAACGTTTCGACTCACTTCTGGTTGCGCATGGGATTGCAATCACTGATGGTCGTGGCTACACTATTGCTGGTCCTGTCGTTCAGATATATCTATCCTGATCGTATCTTGCTGCCCACTGTTACGATGGTTCTGGGAGTGATTTGGTTCGTGCAGGCATCATATTCCACACAAGAAGCAGTGCTTGCCCACCAAGTCAATTTTCAGCGAACCATCCTTCTTGAGCTTGCCAGCTCAGCGGTAACTCTCCTAGTTTCACCTTTGCTTGCATGGTGGGGATGGGAGGTATGGAGCATTGTCT
Organism: Anaerolineales bacterium; assembly: GCA_034434415.1. GTDB lineage: Bacteria > Chloroflexota > Anaerolineae > Anaerolineales > Villigracilaceae > Defluviilinea. Next base: position 22,144 of record DAOTZF010000232.1, read on the forward strand.
TTGGAATCTATTTTGTCAATACGCTCGTGTTTTTTGTGGGCTTGATTCTGTATCGAATACCATGGCGGCCGTCGTTGAGTTTCAACGCCGCATTGGCGAGGGAGAATCTTCGTTTTGGTTGGACCGTCGTAGTGGGTAAGCAATTGACTTACGCACTCGATCAATTCGACGACTTTTGGGCGGGATCGGCCCTGGGCAATCTAGCGCTGGGATTTTATGAAAGGGCGTTCCAGTTTGCCCGTTATCCGCGACAGGTAATTGCAGAACCTTTGAGTGGTGTTTTCTTTACGATGTATGCAAAGTTTCAAAATGACAGGTCGCTACTTTCGCGAAGTTTCTTTATTTCGAATAGTTTCATCCTGCGGCTGAACGGTCTTTTTTCTTTGATCTTCTTTGTGATTGCACCTGAGTTTGTAGGTCAACTGCTGGGAGCTCAATGGCTCCCTATGGTATTCACCTTTCAATTGATGATCGTGTATTGTTTCCTTGATCCATTAATTTTGTCTGCAGGAAACCTGCTTATCGCTGTGGGAGAACCAGGGCTTCTGACTAGGAATCGTTTTACTCAGATGATTATTTTTGTTCCTTTGGTTATTGGCTTGGCGCATTGGCATGAAATCGAAGGGATTGCGGTAGCAGCTGATATCATGCTTCTGGTCGGTGTGATCGGGTTACTGAGGCTGGCTCGAAGGTATGTCAATTATTCTGCCGGGAAGTTGTTTTTCCCACCGCTTCTCGCGTTGGGGATAGCTGTACCTGCCGGGCTTTTGTTCCCTGATCTGTTTGCAATCTCCAATCCCTGGATGTTGATGCTCGTCAAGGCGACCGTCGCATCAGTTGTTTACATTCTGACACTCCTCCTTTTAGAGGCGAGTTCTTATCAGCGAATGGCAGCAGAATTTAGAACGATACTTCCGCAACCTTACGCAAAATTGTTTGGCAGGATCTTTCGAGAGGCGAGCGAATGAAATCAATATTCATCATGTCATCGGAGCGGTCAGGTAGTAACTTACTTCGGGAAATGCTAAACGCCCATCCGAATATCAGCGCTCCACCGGCGGCGCAGTTGCCGCGTTTGTTATCTGCCTATCGTCCTTATTATGGTGACCTATCTGTTGATGTTAATATGCATAGAATGATCGCGGACGCGATTGCGATCAACAGATCGCATCCTGAACAAATCGATGTGAAAGCATCGGTGGATGAGATTTTTGGAGAGCTGAAGGAGAAATCAGTGTGGGGCTTGATTTCCACTCTGTATTCGCTTAATGCCAGAGAGCAAGGCAAATCCGCCTGGGCAAGTAAGGATAATTTTCTCTTCGATTTTGCTTTCGACATCAAATATACCCTGCCTGATGCGCGCTTTGTTTACCTCTTTCGAGATGGACGTGATTATGCCTGTTCCATGCGGAAAGTTGGGTTATCCAGCTTGCATGTATATAGCATTGCTAAACAATGGCAAAAAGAACAGCATTCTTGCTTGCAAGTATATTATTCTTTTAAAGAAAAAGGATGGGCTCATTTGTTGCGATACGAAGATCTACTCATGGATGCCAAGTCCACTCTTCAAATGTTGTGTGAATTCTTAGATGAGCCTTTCCGCGCTGAGATGCTGAACTATCACGGTAGCTCCTCTGCGAAAAAACTTGCCTCGCAAAGTGCCTTTTGGGAGAATTTGAGCAAACCAGTGTTGAAAGACAATTTCGCAAAATTCAAAAAGGAACTTTCTCATGGGCAGATTGCGTTGTTCGAGTCTGTAGCAGGCAGGGAGTTAACTCTGCTCGGTTATCCACGGGCGACTGATGCGCGTATGCGCGAGCCAATACTCATACTTCGTCTATGGTATGCCCTGCAAAATGGAGTTGCAAAATACTTGCGCCTTCGAACCTTGAATAAGAAAGAACCATGGCGAAAACCACGAACAGATATTATGAAAAGCATCCTTGCCGATCTACAATCCAATACCGCTTCAACTCCCTTAATTCGGCCGATTAAATATCAGTAACAATGAAAAAACTGATTAACGAAACTTTATTTATTTTTCTTAAGCTGTTTGGCTCATCATTTTCGAACCGAGAATTTACGCCCAAGACACTTCTTCAAGCTGTCTTTTTTCAGAAGGTTTTACGCGTCAACAGCCATGTACCCTGGCCCATCCATAGGACTTCAGTCGTTATTGAGCCGAAGAAAATCCAGAAGGGCACACGTTGCCCTGGACTCTCGATGGGATGCTATCTCGATGGGCGAAACGGTATTCTCTTTGGTGAGAATGTATGGCTAGGTCCAAGAGTGTCGGTAATTAGTATGAATCATGATTTGTGTGATTTCGAAAAATACACTATGAATAGACCGATTGTCATTGGCGATAACTGCTGGTTGGCAACAGGTTGCATTATTTTACCCGGGGTTCGTTTAGGGAGTCATGTAATCGTCGCAGCAGGTGCAGTTGTGACCCAAAGTTTTGAGGACGATGATATTGTGCTAGGAGGGGTGCCTGCAAGGATAATCAAACGAATCAATCCATATGTGGCGAAGAAAAAAGAGATATGAGAAAGAGTTTTAGAGCGCTCGGTCAGGGGGTTGATTCTATGACTCGTGCTGTTCTTGCGCCTATTGAAAAATTGTTGTTAACTTCTGTCCAGTTGGATAAGGGTACCTTTTTGCGCCCTGTCTTTGTTATTGGCCCTCCTCGTTCGGGGACAACCTTATTATATCAAGTGCTTGTTAATCGATACAATTTTGTTTATTTGAACAATCTCGCATCTAAGTTCTATACTGCACCCACCATTGGGATTTGGCTTTCGAAATGGATTGGTGGGTTCACCCCATCGAAATCCCCCGGCTATGAATCTCGCTACGGAAAAACGAGCTCACTCGATGGCCCGAACGAGGCGGGGCAGTTTTGGTATCGCTGGTTCCCAAAGGGAGAATATGTATACGTCCCGCCTGGGTCAACAGCTGAGCGAAGCATCCGTGAATTGCGTTCACAGGTGCTGGGTCTCTCGCGTCGCTTCGGCGCGCCGATGGTTTTCAAGAACACCTATAATTCGATGCGTATCGCGCCGATCATGGAGGCGTTCCCCGATGCGGTGTTCCTGGTATCGCAACGCGATCCGTTAGATACGGCGCAATCGATCCTTGAGGGACGAGCGAAGAGAAATGACAATAAAAATGATTGGTGGTCTGTTCCACCTAAAGAAATAGAAGAAGTCAAACATCACCCATATTGGGAACAGGTGGTGGAACAGGTCTATTACATTTACAAACAGATCGATGAGGATAGCCAGAGATATGGGACTGAGCGCTTTCTGCAAGTTCCCTACCGCGCGTTATGTGAAGATACACGCGGAACCTTGCAAAACATTCAGAAGTTCTTTGATGAGCGAGGCGTGAAGGTTTCCATCAAAGGTGATATCCCTGAATCGTTCCCATATTCCTCCGGAAAAAAAATAAACAATGAAGAACATGCCCTCTTACGGCAAAAAGTGAATGAACTGTGGAAGGCTTAAACCAAAACGAAGGTTCGATCTTTTCCCAGCCATGGTGGTTGGATGCGGTTGCGCCGAACGCGTGGGGCGAGGTGCGTGTCGAAAAGGGAGGGATTCTTTATGCACGCATGCCATATGTATTGAGAAGACGAATCGGCCTGCGAAACATCGACATGCCTCCTCTCACTCAAACGCTGGGTCCATGGCTTCGCGCGTACAAAGGGAAATATGTGAACCAGTTGGCTGAGGAAAAGGAACTGATGACGGGACTGATTGTGCAACTACCTCCCTTCGACATTTTCCAGCAGAATTTTCACTATTCCATTACGAACTGGCTTCCGTTTTACTGGAAGGGATTCCAGCAGACCACGCGTTATACCTATATCCTTGATGATCTTACGAATCTTGATGCCATATGGGATGGACTGGAGAAAAAGATTCGCACCAGCATCCGCAAAGCTGAAAAACAAGTGACTGTGCGGGATGATCTCAACCTCGACCAGTTCATTGCACTCAACGAGATGGTGTTCGCGCGACAAGGGAGAAAGATGCCCTACTCACGTTCCGTAATCGAGCGTATCGACAAGGCGTGTACGAGCCACAACTGCCGGCGAATCTTCGCGGCGCATGATCATCACGGGCGCGTTCATGCGGCTGTGTATATTGTCTGGGATGATCAGTCCGCCTATTATCTAATGGGAGGATCGAACCCTGATTTGCGCGAAAGTGACGCTACCAGTTTATGTCTCTGGGAGGCACTCAAGTTTTCCTCCCGTGTCACGAAGGTTTTCGACTTCGAAGGCACCATGCTTGAAAATGTGGAACCTTTCTTTCGCGCATTTGGTGGACGGCAAAAACCATATTTTCAAATCAGAAAAATAAATTCAAGTCTCATCAGCGTCGCGTTTGATCTATGGTTGAGGTTCAAGGCGTAACGACATTATGAAAATCTCCCCATCTGCCGAAGTATACGCTTGGCGCGAATTGGCTCGCAGGGCTGGTATCCAAGCGGAATCAGGGTTTAAACGACTGGGTGTGCCTATCCTTTATGGTTCGCCGGAAAACGCCGATTCTTCCCACCCTGCATTGATTGTGTGCCGAGCAGTGGATAGTACTTGGGACAACCTGCTTTTGCTTCGGAAACAAGATTTACGCTGGATCCCCGTCAGCGAAGTTATCCCGCCCGGATCATCCGTCCCCTTCAAGAATGCAATTCCGGTTCTTTTTTGGGGGGAGCATGTTGACGGAAGAACACAGCCGTTTGCAAAACGACTAGCCAATGGTTCGATTGTTTTCCACGCAGACATCCTTGCAACAACCCTGTTCATGCTCACGCGTTGGGAGGAAACGGTTTCCAAAACAAAGGACAAACATTCTCGTTTTTTGGCTGTCGATTCAGTTGCTTGTAAGCTTGACTTTCTGGACATTCCAATTGTGGACCAATACGCGTTGATTCTTCGCGAGTGGCTAAAGCTGGCGGTTCCACATTGGGTACCGCAACAGAATACCCCTGTGATCAACCTCACTCATGATATAGATCATGTTTATCAATATGCCAATCCACTTTCCGTTGCAAGGGCATTGGGAATTGCTTTGACATCCAAACAGCCGTTGCCTACGATGTTTGCCGAGCTTAAAGCATTGAGAACGCAATTGTTTGACCCCTCGAATGGCGAGCGATATCGTGCCATCTACGCTCTTGCAAGCCATTCAAACGCACTGGGTTTCAGAAGCCGTTTCTACTTCATGTCTGGAAAAGCGAGTCTTAAACAACAAGGCTATAACCCTGATAATTCGCTGGTTCAAGAAGCCTTTAGGTTTCTACAACAATATGGTCATGAAATAGGATTTCACCCGGGATATTCAACTTTTGGAAACCCGAGTATCTTGGCCCAGGAAAAGAATCGTCTCGAACGTGCTCTGGATGGAAAAGTACTTGGTGGCAGGCAACACTTTTTGCGATTTAGGGTCCCGCATACCTGGCGGCATTGGGAACAGGCTGGCATGGAGTATGACTCCACGCTTGGATACGCAGATCACGAGGGGTTCCGCTGTGGAACCTGCCATCCATATCAACCATTCGATATCGAAGAGGATCGCACCATAAGCCTTCGCGAAATCCCATTGATCGTTATGGACACAACACTGATTGAATATCGAAAAATGACCATCGAAGGAGGTCGAAAGGCGATTCTGGAATTGGCGCGCAAATGTATGGAAGTGGAGGGCGTGTTCACGCTCTTATGGCACAATGCCACCCTTGTTGGGAAATACCTCGATTGGGGCAAAATGTACATCGAAACTCTTCCGTATTTGAAAGAACTTATCGAAAAAGATCAGGGTTGTTGAGATTATGCGCATTGCGTACGTCAGCCTGCATTGGGCGCGCACGAAAAATTCGGGTGTGGGGAAAAAGATACAGAATCAGATCGAAACGTGGCGGCGCATGGGGCATGAGTCAAGGTTGTTCATGCATGCCTCCATCGGCGAACCAGCCGGCCCGTTGATCGAAGCGGAGGTCATCCCGTACGAAGCGCGTGGAAAGATTCGAACCGAGATCAACCGCATCCGCGCGGCGCGCCAACTTGTACAGGCGGTCGAAGCGTTCAAACCAGATATCATTTATCTCCGATACGGAATCTATGTCTACCCCGCGCATCGTCTGATGCAGGTCGCGCCGGTGGTGGAGGAGATCAACACCAACGACCTGACCCAGCACGACGATCTGGGCGGAATGTACAGCCTGTACAACCGATTCACGCGCGGCATCTTTTTACGCCTCGTGCGCGGACTTGTGGCTGTCTCTCGCGAATTGGAAATTTCCACCGCCTTTGCCGCGTACCACAAACCGACGCGCGTCATAGCCAACGGGATCGATCTTGACTCGTTCACGCCCCTGCCCGCACCGTCCAACGAAACACCGCGGCTGGTGTTCATCGGCAGTCCCGGTTACCTCTGGCACGGCATCGATAAACTCGTGAAATTTGCACGCCGCTTCACGGACTTGCAGCTCGATATTGTCGGTTACAACTCGTTGCCTGAATTCAAATCGTTGCCTCCCAATTTGACTCTACACGGCTATCTTTCTTCGGATGAGTACCTGCATGTGCTGGCTGGGGCGGATGTGGCGATCAGCTCGCTGGCATTGCACCGCATCCAGTTGGAGGAGGCTTCCACGCTGAAAAGCCGGGAATGTCTTGCGCTGGGGCTTCCGCTCGTGGTCGCCTATGTGGATACCGACCTCGACGATGCGGGCTTTGATTTCCTGTTGAAGATTCCCAACAAAGAGGATAACATTCAGACCCACGGCGAAGCCATCCGTGAGTTTGCGTATCGCATGCGTGGCAAGCGCGCGGACCGTGCAATGCTCGAAAACTTGATAGGTTCGGAACAAAAGGAAATCATGCGATTGAAATTCTTTGAAGAAATTCTGAATGGCAAGGCAGGAGGTCGCTGATGCCGACGAGTCGAACGTTATTCCGGCGGCTGGGCAGTATCGCGCTTGCCACATCCTTGTTGACTGCGGCTGGGTATGAGTTCTACAATATCACCTGGGGAACAGGCGTATGGCTGGGCGAGTTTTCGCTCAAGTGGGGATTGGCTTTCCTGCTGTTCCTCGTACTTGCCGTTGCGATGTTGCAAAGCATCATCCTCATTTTATGGCGGAATGAAACGATTCTTTCGCTCCTGAGCAGGCTGGCTGGATTCCGCAACAAGCTCGGAATTCTTCGCTGGTTGTTCGCAGTTGCAGTTCTTATACTGCCCGTGTGGATGCTTCAATATACCGCATGGGGTCTCGTCATTGGAAAATACCTGCGCCTGTTGATCTGGGCGGTTTCAGCCGTTGTACTTGGATATCTTTTGACCCGTTCGAAGGAAAAACCTTTGGAATGGATGGGGTTGTTAGCGGCATTGACCCTGATCTCAGGGGCTGCGGTCTTCGTGTTATCGCTTGGCAACGTAACGAGTTACCCGTTCTCGCTCGGCTGGTCGGAAGGCAATCGCTGGTGGGATTATTCCATCCTGTTCGGACGCGATATTTACATATACCCTGACGATAAGCCGATTCCCGTATTGCTCGATATCGGCAGGCAGTTCATCGGGGGGATTCCGTTTCTGCTCCCGAACGTGACGATCTGGCAGGCGCGCTTATGGGTGGGGTTGGTCAACGCTGTTCCGTATTTCATTCTTGGGCTCGTCGCATTCCGATCCTCGCAATTCACGCGGTGGCAGTGGTTTCTCGTTTCTGTGTGGGTGATGGTCTTTGTGATTCAGGGACCGATCCACCCGCCGCTGTTATGGTGCGCGATTCTTGTCGCTTTTGCCTGGGGCAAGCCGTTATGGCTGGCGGTGCCATTGATCTTTGTGACAAGTTATTTTGCCGAGGTCAGCCGGTACACGTGGTTGTTCGCTCCCGGCATGTGGGCAGTGATGCTCGAATTTGGAGGCGCCTCGTTACAGGATGGAAAGTTGACGCGCGCCTCGTGGGCACGCGCCATCTGGGTCGGCGCGGCAGGTGTACTTGGCGGGTATGTCGCGCCGTTCTATCTCCCAACGCTTGTTGCAGGAATAATGTCATTTCTTGGGTTATCCAACCCGAAGGTACTCTCCAATCTCGGCTCCGGCGTGACGCTGTCCGGCATCAGTTCAGGAGTGGATTCGCAGCCTCTGCTTTGGTACCGCCTGTTTCCGAACGCTACGTATCCGGAGGGAATTTTGATCGGCTTGCTGCTTGCGGTTGGTCCCCTGATCGCGGTTCTTTTTTATGTATCCTCGACGCGTCGCTGGATGTTGAACATCTTGCAAAAACTTGTCATCATTCTTCCTTTGCTGGCGTTCCTCGTTGTCGGCTTGATCATCAGTGTCAAGATCGGCGGCGGCGGCGATTTGCATAACATGGATATGTTCATCCTCGGTTTGGCGTTCACTGCTGCGCTAGCCTGGCACAACGGTGGCGGCGCGTGGTTGAAGGAATCCGCCGCCGCGCCGGGGTGGGTGAGGATATTCCTTATCCTCATGATTGTCATACCGGCCTATTCACCGATGATGTTCCTGCGCCCACAAACCATCCCTGAAGAAGATATGACCTGGGTGATGACACTTGCAGACATCCCGCCCCAGGGTCCGTTCCCTGAATTACTCCCATACGAACGCGAAGCGGACAAGGCGCTCGAGGATATCCGTCGTGCGATCGAAGACGCGGCTCCCAACGGCGAGATCCTGTTCATGGATCAGCGTCAATTGCTCGCGTTCAAATATATCACCGGCATTCCGCTCGTTGCAGAATACGATAAAAAGGTGCTGATCAACCAGGCGATGAGCGCGGACGAAGCGTACTTTCAAACCTTTTATCATGATTTGGCATCGCAACGTTTCTCGCTCATCATCAC
>DAOTZF010000233.1:0-2874 GCA_034434415.1 Anaerolineales bacterium
CGATCCCTTCGACCTGCTCTTTTTGAACCGAGCATGTTTCAATGGGGTGATGAGGTTTAATAAAAAGGGATTATACAACGTTCCCTTTGGACACAAGCCTGAAAGATTTGCCAAAGCCTACATTACGAAGATTGCCAACCAAATCAAATATGTCTCACAGGCAACCAGCCAATATGATTGGAACTTTGTAAGTTCGGACTTTCACCAGATCATTTCCTCCGCTTCTGAAGGAGATTTTATTTACTGCGACCCACCCTATATTGGCAGGCATGTGGATTATTACAATTCGTGGGGCGAGCAGGAAGAACAGGAATTATACGACTTGCTAAAAGCGACACCCGCAAAATTCATCCTCTCCACATGGCACAGTAATAAGTATCGCAGCAACTCTGCCATTGAGAAATATGCCTATCATTTTACAATCCTAACCCGCGAACATTTTTATCATGTTGGCGCAAGCGAGGACAATCGCAACCCTATGCTTGAGGCGATTGTGCTTAATTACAACCCACTGACACCCATTGATTTACAAGAGGAAAAACAATTGTCACTGCTTGAGAAGAAACGGAAAGAGGCGTATATACTTTATTCAACACCTGCGCTCTGAAATAACAAAAGTCGGGACTCGAAAGTCCCGACTTTTTGTTTCCCTGTGTACTTGTCTACTTCTTACATGTGACTTATGATCGCATCGCCGAACTCGGAGCATTTGACCTCAGTCGGCTTATCCATCAGGCGGGCAAAATCGTATGTGACCGTCTTCGCCGCGATCGCGCCTTCCATGCCTTTGACGATCAAGTCGGCGGCTTCGCCCCAGCCCATATAGCGCAGCATCATCTCGCCCGAAAGAATGACCGAGCCCGGATTCACTTTATCCAGATCGGCGTACTTCGGCGCAGTACCGTGAGTCGCTTCGAAGATCGCGTGACCGGTCACATAGTTGATGTTCGCGCCCGGCGCGATGCCAATTCCGCCAACTTGCGCGGCGAGCGCATCGGAGAGATAATCGCCGTTGAGATTCATCGTGGCGATCACATCGTAATCCTTCGGGCGGATGAGCACGAATTGCAAAGTCACATCGGCAATCGAATCTTTCAACAGCAGTTTCGATTTCCATTTGCCATCGCCGTGCGTATCCCACAACTTCAACGCCGCTTCCACTTCGGCTTTGATCTCGTCCTGTTGCGCGGGGGACATCATATCGAAGCCGGGGTCGATCATTCCCGCGTTTTCTTCCACGCTGAGATTCGGATTCTTCTCTTTGTTGCCGAGGATCCATGTCTCGCGTTCGGTAACCACATCGTTCCTAAACTCGCGTTTGGCGAGCGCGTAGCCCCAATCCTTGAACGCGCCTTCGGTGAACTTCATGATGTTGCCCTTGTGGACGAAGTTCACGCTCTTGCGCTTATTGAGCAATGCCCATGTGATGGCTGCACGTACAAGTCTCTCCGTCCCTTCAACGGAAACAGGTTTGAAACCAATGCCAGAAGTTTCGGGGAAGCGCATCTTGGCATATTCCTTCGGGAACGCCTCTTTGAATAATTCCTTGAACTTCTTATTCTCTTCCGTCCCGTTTGCGAACTCGATGCCCGCGTAGATATCCTCGGTGTTTTCGCGGAAAATGACCATATCCACAAATTCGGGATGGTTCACCGGCGAAGGCACACCCTTGTACCAGCGCACGGGGCGCAGACAGACATACAGGTCGAGCACTTTGCGAAGCTGCACATTCAACGAACGGATGCCGCCGCCGATGGGCGTCGTGAGCGGGCCCTTGATGCCTACCAAATATTCCTTGAACGCGTCAGTCGTTTCATCAGGCAGCCAGCTCTGAAAAAGTTTGAACGACTTCTCGCCCGCGTACACTTCCATCCAGTGGATTTTGCGTTTGCCGCCGTATGCCTTCTCCACGGCCGCGTCGAACACGCGTACTGACGCGCGCCAGATGTCGCGCCCCGTGCCGTCGCCCTCCACGAAGGGGATGATCGGGTTATCAGGCACTTGCAATTTTCCATCTTTGATCGAGATCTTCGCCCCGCCCGCGGGGACTATTACATTTTGATACGCCATCGTTCTTGTTCTCCTTGCGAAATTTATCGGTTGGATTATACACCCCCTCTTGACAGATTATCGCTCACGTATAGAATCACGCCGAAATGACAAAACGATTCTTTCCCGACGTGTATCCTGATTCTGTTTCCTCGATCTTTTCTTCCCCTTTCAAAAGAGAGCCATCATCGGCTCTCTTTTTTGTTCCAATTTATTTCTCAACCAAACCTCCGTTCGCATACTTGTGCAACACACTGGTAATCAATGTTTGATAAGGAATACCCTCACGAATGGCGCGTTTTTGTAAATTCGTCAGGTCTTTTGACGAAATGCGAATGTTGACACGCCTGTCTTTTTTAAATGTGGCGCGCGCGTACGCTCGATATTTCTCTTTTTGTTCTTTCACACTTTTTACAGACTTCCACTCGTCCTGCTCATACGATACAAGCAGTTCAAGTTCTTCCTGGTCAAGTTTTAGTTTGGTCATTCTTCACTTCCTTTCAGATACTTCTTGGTCGCTTTTCGGCTCGGAATAATTGTTTTGAGGAAAATCTCGGCCTCACTTTCAACAAATGGAACAAGATATGCATAATCTTCCATCTGCACGACAAATATCTTTTGTCCTTTGTACGTATCCTGATTTGGATGTTCCAATATGTCAAGAAGGAAGCCGAGGTCAATATAGAAGACTACTTCCTCGAACGAGAGTCCGCGCTCGGTCTTTAGTAATTCGTTCTTTTCTTCATTCCATGAGAAAAACTTCACGAGCCCATTGTAATCTTTTGTGTGCCTTTTGGCAACAGGCTGAAACTTGTCGCCCGATAC
>DAOTZF010000234.1:0-2038 GCA_034434415.1 Anaerolineales bacterium
TCCGCAGAGCTGGTGACCCAATTGCTGAGGCATGGTTCTGAATCGGAAATGCCGTTCAGCCCAATCGTTTCGTCGGGACCGAACTCTGCAAACCCGCACGCGTCACCGACGGAACGAAAATTACAAGCAGGTGACTTGCTTGTCGTGGATTGGGGCGCGGCTCACGACGGCTACATCTCTGACCTTACGCGAACATTTGCAGTCGGTGAAGTGGATGATGAGTTTAAGAAAATTCACAAGATTGTGCAAGAGGCGAACGCGGCAGGGCGCGCCGCCGCAAAGCCCGGTGTGCCATGTGCAAATGTGGACAAAGCCGCGCGTGATGTAATCGAGAAGGCTGGATATGGAAAATATTTCACGCATCGCACCGGTCACGGCATCGGCATGGAAGGTCACGAAGAGCCGTATATGCGCGGCGACAACATGCAATTGCTCGAGCCCGGCATGGCGTTCACGGTGGAGCCCGGTATTTATCTGCCCGGTCGAAATGGCGTGCGTATCGAAGATAATGTGGTGATCACTGACAATGGGGTAGATATACTCAGCGATATGCCTAGAGAAATCAGGGTGGTGGGATAATTTTTTGCCGCGAATTACGCGAATTTCACGAATTCTCAAAACCCTTCGCGCTAATTCGTGAAATTCGCGGCTGAAATTCTGGAGGATTGATGACCGAGATAATTCATAAAGCATTATCCTTTGCGATCATAGGCGCGGCAATGGAGGTTCATAGGATTCTTGGATCTGGATTTCTTGAAACTGTATATCAAGTCGCGCTTGAAAAGGAATTAACCCTGCGCGGTATTCCTTTCCAGCATCAGGTTGAATTGCCGGTAACATACAAAGGGGATCTGGTGGGAGTATATAAAGCCGACCTTGTAATTGACGGCAAAATAATCGTCGAGATCAAAGGAATATCCAAACTCAATGCATCTCACCGGGCGCAAGCACTCCACTACCTCGCAGCAACCGGCTTGGAACTTGCGATTCTTATCAATTTCGGCGCCGGCTCTTTGGAATACCAGCGAGTCGTGAAATCAGAAAATAAGAATTCGCGCTAATTCGTGTAATTCGCGGCTAAGATTTTCGATCTCACATGTCGGAAGTAATTCACTCATATCTCACTCTCATGGACTCTCAGTGCGAATCCGCTTTTGCCGCGCTGAAGGGCTTGACTGATTCCCAACTCTGGCAACGCCCCGCGCCGAAGGAATGGAGCATCGGAGAGATTCTCGATCACAATTACCTGCTGATCGCCTCCATGCTCCCTGCCGTGCAATGGATGTGGAAACTCAACGGTTGGTATGGTTGGTTGAGAAGGAATCGTCCATATGCCACTACGATCGAGGATGTATATCGTGACCCGAAATTTCCCCAGTGGGTTGGCTTCCTATGGACGCCGCGCTTCAATACACGTAAACCCGTCTCGTTGAACGCGCTCAAAACAGAGACGGAAGAAATCCATGCAAAGGTTCGCACATTCTTTGAGAACAAAGATGAAGATGTGCTGGGTAATTTGTATCTTTATGACCCGGTCTTCCGCTGGTGCAACCTCATCGTCACCCTGCGGATCGGAATATATCACGACCAGTTACATTACGATGATGTGAGCAAGCTGGCGAAACAGTTCAAGTCATGATTTTGATTCGACGAGTCAATCCTGAGGAAGCGAATATATTATCTCGAATTGCTTTGTCTGCCAAACGTCACTGGGGCTATCCTGACCGCTGGATGGAAACCTGGGCTCCGCAATTGACCTTTACCGCCGAGTATTTCGAAGAGAACGACAGTTGGGTTGCTGTAGACAACAAAAAACCTATTGCGTTTTACACCTTGCAGGACAAAAACGGAATCGCATGGCTTGAAAATCTTTGGGTCTTGCCTGAGCATATTGGCAGAGGAATCGGAAAAGAATTGTTACTACACGCGGTGACTGTGGCGCGTCAACGCGGTTATAAAATCCTGCAACTCGAAGCAGATCCCAATGCGATGGGTTTTTATGAGAAAATGGGGATGAAAAAGATTGGTGAACGACATT
>DAOTZF010000235.1:0-2352 GCA_034434415.1 Anaerolineales bacterium
CGCGTGGATTCGCCGCCGATATCGAGGATGTCCGCGCCGTTTTCGAGGAAGTATTTGGCTTGTTGGAGCGCACGATCTTCTCCCTCACCCCAACCCTCTCCCGAAGAGAGACGGGGATTCATCAGCCCGTCGCCTGAAAATGAATCAGGTGTGACGTTAAGGATGCCCATGATGTACGTGCGGCTTCCCCATTTAAATTCATGGTTTCCAATTTGGAGGGATTGGGATTTCACAAGAATGAACTGACGCAGAGACACGGAGAAAAATTTAATCTCTGGGTCTCCGCGTCTCTGTGGCAAAACTACGGGATCTGATCGAGCGGGCGGGCGAGCCACGCTTCGGCTTCGTTGATATCGGTGAAGATCTTCATCGCGGAGGCAGTGCCAGCCAGTGCAAGCGCGGCAACTTCACGGACGGCATTTGCCACATTCTCATCGGCGACCACGACCGCCACACGGATGTTACGCGCGGAGGGATCGCTATTTGCCTCCACTGCGGCGCGGATGGCTTTTTCGGGAATCTCTTTTACGGCGCGCAGGTCATACAAATTGCGCGTACGCCCCGAGAGACCCAGCAGATGGTCCATGGCGAACGCACGCCAATCGTTGAGCGTGGCATCGGAGAGATCGGTAAAGGTGAGGGTCATGCCGCCGTCGCCGCGACGGACAACAGAGAGACCAACACCGGCTTTGGGAGTCCAGTTGAGGGGTTTGATTTCGGTCATGGGATGTGCCTCCGAAAGTGATTATATCGTACGTGCCCTATTAACCGCGAAGCACGCCAAGTGCGCGAAGATTTAAAAGTTCTTTCTTAACGTTCTTTGCGGCTCAATTTCTCCAACAGACTCAAAATGTACTTCGCTGTTCGCTTGCCAGACGTTCCATCTGTAAATGTGATTTCATCTTCGACAAACCTGCGGCGTTCGACAGAATCGACGGTCCGGTCTTTCAAATACAGATTCAATGCATCACGCAATTCGTTTTCGTCCTGGGCTACTCGTCCCGCTTTTGCTTCGCGGAAGCGTTTATGCGTGGGCCAGTCGCCAATCCTCTTGAGGGAGAGCGAAAATTTCTTCGGGTGATTCCAGCCATTCGGAGCATCGATCGTCGCTGCGATCATGGGGGTATCGTGAACGGCGGTTTCAACTAACATGGTTGAGTAAACAGTCACCACCACATCCGAATACGCCATCATGGAGGATTTCTCATCCATGTCTTCGCCGCCGTAGTAGCCGAGTGATCCGCCCAATGCCACAGGCTGGACGACATGCACGTTGGGATATTTCTTCTCCAACTCAAAAACTTGCGCACGTTCATCCGCAAAGATCTTCGGCTTGTCTTGAAAATGACTCGGATGCAAACGGATCAACAACTGCGAAGGCTCCGCCAGTGAATCAGATGAGACCAATTTCGCTAAGGCTTCAATGTTCGGGAAGTTCGGCGCAAAGTGGACAAAACTGCTGGCGTACGAGATCAGCTTGCGATTGGGGTCAAGCCCGTGCAGCTTGAAATATTCGTCGCGCGGCATGAGCCACTGCTTGCGGAAATATCCGTCATAGGAGGGGATGCCGCCCACGTGCACATGCTCGGGATTCCAATCCGAGCCTTTGACGAGCTCCTCTTTTTGCAATTCAGACCAACAGGTCGCCCACTGTACGTCTGCACCTGAGACGTTGTATGACGATGAATTGTCCCAGCCGACGATGACGGTCATGTTCGGGATTCCGCGTCGGGCGGATTCACGCAGGAGGTAACGGTCCATGCGCCAGCCAGGAGTCGAAGCGATGACCATGTCGGGTTGGTATTTGTCAAAGAGGTCAGTATACAGCCCGGGGGTAGGCGTGAAGCGGTTCTGCATCCGAATCAAAAGTTTGCGGGCGAAAGAAAAATTCCGCAGGAGAAAAATCATCTTCACGGCAGGAATCCAAATGCCTAAACGGAATTTCCAGCCGTTCTCCGCCCAGACTTCCCAGATGTGGCTGTCCATGGCTTCGGTGTTGATGCGGCGCGAGCCGCCGACGCGGCGCAGGTAGGCGAGCAGCCATTGAAGGCGCGGTTGGATTTTTTTTGCGTACTCATTGGCTTGCTTTAAGCGTAAGCCTTCAAAGATGAGTCCGTGTTGCATGAAACGTGAGGCGATCTTTTCCTTGGTGTCGTCGTCGGTGAGGACGATGATCTCAACGCCCGCGGCGAGCAGAGTCGGGACGACGTCGCTTTGCAGGAAGTAGATGATTGCCATGCCGTGGTCGGCGGAGATGAAGATACGTTTGGACATTATGATTTGGTGGTCGAGTAGCGTTCTTTGCGTACCGAGACCCGCTTCTTTCTTAACTGGAAGTTGATTCTGTTTCGA
>DAOTZF010000236.1:0-27523 GCA_034434415.1 Anaerolineales bacterium
CGAACCTGCGCGAGTTGGGTCTGATGGTCAACATTGGCATGACACCGATGGAAGCCATCGTTGCGACGACGAAAATTGCCGCTGAGTGTTTGGGCTGGGAAGATGAAGTCGGCACGCTCGAAGCGGGCAAATTGGCAGACGTGGTGGTCGTGAAAACGAATCCGATTCAGGATATTCGCTCGTTGGAGAACAACGACAATATTGCGCTGGTGATGAAGGATGGGAAGGTTGTGAAGGGAGAAACGGGATGATGAGCAAGGAAGTGAGTGCTATAATCCTCTCATCGGATATTAAATCGCCTAAATCATTTAGGGCATTAGGCGGCTATAGAGGAAAATTGATGAACAATGTAACTAAACTTCTAAATTGGTCATTAATACTATTAGGGTTGATTCTTCCTGCATGCGCACCATCACAAGGTGCAATTCAGACCGCACTGGCAGAGACACAGGCAGCCATACCCACACCGATGCCAACCGCGAGACCAACTGCAACTCCTGAATCGCTGTGGTCAAATTGTTTGCTGGGAAGTACAATGACTCAACAATATTATGATCAGCTAATTGAACAAAGAATTTGCATTTACGGGATTGTTACGAAGAAGGATGTAGATCAAAACACAGGAGATACGATCTATAACATTTACCCACTCGACAAACCAATTACCTTTTTGATCTTAGTAAAGGAAATCAATGCCTTGCGTGCATTTATACCTGAGGCAACAGGGATATTGACTACTGCGGACGTTGGAGATTGTATTGTGACCGTGGGCTACCCGACTCGTCTTGATGATAAGAGTCCTGTCTTTCTTGGTATCGATGTAAGGGATGTACCTCAATTAATCAATGAGTTAGGTACATCAGATCCCTTAATTCAAGAAATCGCCACACTTTGTAAGTGAGCCGCCGCCGAACAAAGCGTGAACTACTGTCTTGAAAGTCAAGACCGAAGTTGGGGATTCTGCGCACATCCCAATCATTTTCTACGCCTTTTCATTTTTCTGGTTGGACGGCTTAGCCATCCCTGCCTCAGCGCGGGTAGCGCGAGTCGTCGGGCGGCTGTGAATCATATTTGTCAGGAGAGTGAGTATGAATATTGGATTACAAATACCCTCATTCAAATACCCCGGCGGCACGGCTGCGATTCGACCTACACTGAAAGAGATCGTCACGGTCGCCGAAGACGCCGGGTTTTGCAGTCTCTGGGTTATGGATCATTACTATCAAATCAAGGGGTTGTTTGGCGAAACCTACACTGACCCGATGATGGAAAGCTATACCACGCTCGGATATTTTGCCGGGCTAACGGAGAAAGCCTACCTCGGTGTCTTGGTGTCGGGTATTATCTATCGCCATCCCTCTGTTCTGATGAAGATGGTCAACACCCTGGATATTTTGTCAGGTGGGCGGGCGTATCTTGGCATTGGTGCAGCATGGTATGAAGCTGAAGCAAAAGGCTATGGTATCCCCTACCCTTCCACCTCAGAACGCTTCGAGCAACTGGAAGACAATCTGAAACTGGCGAAGTCACTTTGGAGTAGTGAAGAGACATCCTTTATGGGTAAGCATTTTTCTGCACCGGCAATCACCAATAATCCTCGCCCACTCTCAAATCCGCACCCACGCATCATGATCGGTGGCACGGGTCCGAAGAAGACACTGCGAATGGTTGCTCAATATGCGGATGCCTGCAATATCGGCGAGTGGGTGGGTAAAGAAAGCATGCAAAAAGCTCTCGATACCCTCAAAGCGCATTGCGAGAGTATGGGACGCGATTACGACACCATCGAGAAAACATCGCTCGGTACCGTACATCTTTCTAAAAAGGATACTGCGGATGGCATCATCAGACGTATCAAGGAGCTTTCAGCGATGGGCTTCACCCATACAATTTTCAATATGCCGGATGTTTATAAAATCACCCCACTCGAAACCTTTGCAAAAGAGATCATCCCAGCCGTAGCAGAACTCTAACATTAAGAATACCGCCAAAATAGGAAACAAGCCAAATAATTAGCCGCCCAACTAAGCGTCCCCGAAGATGACGGGGACAATGCACACCGTTAGACAACCCTCTCCAACACCTCCAACAACTTCGCCTCCCACTCATCCCCGAACGAACACCAATACGCGGACTTGCCGCCGCGGATGCCCGCGCCCAAATCTGCGAGGCGTTTCGGCTCTGTCCCATTCGTGGGAGTTGGATACCGCAGGACGATCTGTCCGCTTTCCCAATTGATGGACGACAGTCCCGCCTTCTCCGCCTTTAATTTGACTTGCATCTGGTAAAACAGATTCTCGGTCATTTCAGGTAAATCACCAAAACGGTCTTTGAACTCGGATGCTAGCGCGTCGATCTCGGTTTCATCGCGCAGATCCGCAATGCGGCGATACAACCGCAATCGTAAATCCTGGTCTGCAATGTAATCCGCCGGGATTCCGACAGCGAGAGGTAAATCTACATTCACGGGCATAGATAACGGTTGAAGGTTGGAAAGTTGGAATGTTGGAATGTTTGAAGGCTTGCCCTTAGGCTGATCGAAGGGTTGCAGGTTAACTTGCGAACCTGTCAACTTGTCAACGTAGCGTAAGCGACGAACTGCATCTGCCAGCAACCGCGTATACAAATGAAAACCAACCGCTTGGATGTGTCCGTGTTGGCGCGTGCCGAGGAGGTCACCTGCGCCGCGGATCTCAAGGTCGCGCATCGCGATCGAATACCCCGCGCCGAGTTGCGTGTTCTCCGCGATGACCTCCAGCCGTTGTTGACCCTCCTGTGTGGGAGTCATCTTGTTGTGGCGGAAAAAGTAGGAGTAGGCACGCGCCGCTCCACGTCCGACCCTGCCGCGCAGTTGATAGAGTTGAGCCAAGCCGAAGGTGTCGGCGCGGTCCACAATGAGAGTGTTCGCGTTCGGGATGTCCAATCCAGATTCAACGATGGTGGTCGAAAGGAGAATATCCGTCTCGCCTGCATTGAAGCGGTGCATGACATCGGAAAGTTGACCCTCAGGCATTTGCCCGTGACCGACATCCACGTTCGCTTCGGGGACGAGTTGGTTGAGATGCGCCTTCATCGCGTCGATGGTCTGGACGCGGTTGTGCACAAAAAAGATCTGCCCTCCGCGTTCGAGTTCGCGCAATATCGCCTGCCGCACAAGTTTCGGCGAATACGGACCGACATGCGTGACGATGGGCAGGCGTTCCTCGGGCGGTGTGTTGAGATTGGAAATATCACGCACGCCTGTAAGCGCCATATATAACGTACGCGGAATTGGCGTAGCGGTGAGCGTAAGCACATCCACTTCGGTGCGAAGTTTTTTGAGATGTTCCTTGTGCGTGACACCAAAGCGTTGCTCCTCGTCAATGACGACCAAACCGAGTTCTTTGAACTGCACATCGCCGGAGATCAAACGATGCGTGCCGACGACGATATCAATCTCGCCGATCGCAAGCCCGTGCAGAATCGCGGTTTGTTCACGCGCCGTGCGAAAGCGCGAAAGCATCTCCACTTTCACAGGGAATGCGGCGAGTCTCTGCAAGAATGTTTCGTAATGTTGTTGCGCCAACACAGTTGTTGGAACCAGGATCGCAACCTGCTTGCCATCCATCACGGCTTTGAACGCGGCGCGCAATGCAACCTCCGTTTTGCCGTAGCCCACGTCGCCGCATAACAAACGATCCATCGGGCGCGGCGATTCCATATCGCGTTTGATGTCGTTCAACGCGCGCAATTGATCTTCGGTTTCCACATACGGGAACGAATCTTCCAATTCCTTTTGCCAGGCGGTATCAGGCTTGAACGCGTATCCCTGCACCACATTTCGCCGCGCGTACAAATCCAGCATATCCTGCGCGACTTCCAACACCGCCGCTTTGACGCGTCCTTTTTTCTCGTGCCATTCCTGTCCGCCCAAACGATCCAGCGCCGGCACGGCACCCTCCGCACCCACATAACGCGTCAGACGATCTGCTTGATGCACGGGCACATACAACTGTCCGCCGCCATCATATTCCACCGCGAGAAATTCGCGCACGTGATTGTCCAACTCGCGTTGCACCAATCCGCCAAAACGGCCGACGCCATGGTCAATGTGCACGACATAATCGCCGACTTGCAAATCTGCGTAAATCGATTCTGGCGTTTCAGCAACAGGTCGCTGGCGCGTGCGCGGTTGCGGGCGTTCCCAACCGAAGATTTCGGAATCGGTGATGAGGTGAGTAGGGAGTAGAGATCGGTTTTTAAGGATGAAGCCTTCGGACAAAGAGGCTTCGATGAATGTTGGCGCGTCGGACTCAGGGTCAGCCTGATGCGCCTCCAACCAGAGTTCCTCCAGCCTCCTCGATTGACGCGACACAATGATGATCGATTCTTTCTTCGATAGCAAGCCTGCCACATATTCGACAAATGGCTTTAATCGTCCCCCGAACCTTTCGTCATGTCCAAAACGGGAAGCGAGACCTCCATCACCCCTATCCCCTCTCCCGCCGGGAGAGGGGGATTCATCCAGATTTGAATATCCAAACTCCAACGTTGCATTTGATTGGATATTGTCATTCAATTCGGACCAGGGAATATACGGTAACGGAAAATCAGCCGCGAGTGTTTCTTCTGCGATACTTTCCTGCCTAAACTTGACTGCCTGCGCCTCCACTTCCTCCGCCATGGATTCGAGAACCGAGATATCGTCTATCAGCACAACCGCTTTTTGAGGGAGGTAATCGAGCAGGGTCGCGGGTTGTTTATGGAGCAACGGAATATGGAATTCGGAAAGTTCCACATCCTGTTCAGTCGGCAGATCAACTGCTGAATGAACCAAATACTCCCGCGCAGGAGTGACGAGGATCGACTCCAATTTTTCTATCGTTCGTTGCGAGGCGGGATCGAATTTGCGAATCGTTTCGATCTCATCGCCGAAGAAATCCAGGCGGACAGGCATGGTTTCTGCCGTTGCCCAGATGTCGAGTATGCCGCCGCGGCTGGAGAATTGTCCGGGTTCCAACACGGTGTTGACGCGTTGATATCCGATCTCTGCCCATGTTCGCAACAGCACATCAGGCTGAATGGATTGATTGACCGATATCTTTTTACAAGCTTTGAGGAAGTCGCGTCGCGGCATGGTGCGCGTCATCAACGAACGCACGGAAGTCACGAACACAGGCGGCGTTTCAGGTTTCTGCCCGAAAGGTAGATGATAGGAAGATAACGCGGTCAGCGCTTGCAAACGGTCTCGGCGGGTGGTCACACCCCAGGCGGCTTGTTCATAGAACAGCGGATTCGGCTCCGCAAAATGATAACGCGGCGACTTGACCCAGAATCCCAGTTCATCAAATAATGAAAGCGCGTGATCCGAACGATCTGTGATAAAGAGGATCGGTTGTTGAACGTCTTCAAGTATTGTTGCAAGTACGGGCAAGCGCGCGGCGCGCGGCAATCCCAGCCCATGCATTTGTTTCCCCGCCTTGAGTTGGGTCAGCAGGCGCTGGTATTGAGGGAGGGAGCGGATGTTGTTGAGGATCGATAGCATTTTCATTTATACATCGCTGGTTGAGTTGTCCCGCGTGCAGTTCGTGGGAAGTATCGAAACCAGCATGTGAGTAAAGTAGTCTTGTTACAAAAGTTAACTACGCACTGGGGGTCTCGATACGGGCTTCGGTTTCGATACGCTGCTTCGCAGCTACTCAACCATCAGCCCTGCTCGACCACCGAGGCTCAGTCTTTCGCTCCGCCATTGTATTTATTCATAGCGGCGGTTAAACCGTTCGTCACAAATTCGAGCGCGGCATCCGCGGCACGATCAAGGATCTCCGAAATGGATTGCAAATCGTCGCGCGAGAAATTTTGCAGGACGTAATCGGCGGGTTCCATGCGACCAGGCGGGCGACCGATGCCGAGTCTCATGCGTGGAATGTCTTTTGTGCCTAACTTCTCCAAAATGGATGACAATCCACGCTGTCCGCCGGGTCCGCCGGAGGCGCGGATGCGGATCGTGCCGAAGGGCAGGTCAAGATCATCGGAGAGGATCATCAAGTTTTCGTTTGGTATTTTGTAGAAGTGCGCCAGTCCCTGCACCGATTGACCAGAGAGATTCATGTACGTCTGCGGTTTGCACAGGATGAGTTTGCGCCCCTCATAACTCGCCGTGGTGACAATTGCTTTCGATTGCACCTTCATCCCTTGCGCGTTGAGTCGCACCGCGAGGCGGTCGATTGTCATGAAGCCAAAGTTGTGCCGGGTGTTGGCGTATTCACGCCCGGGGTTGCCGAGACCGATGAGTAGGAAAGTGTCAGGTGTCATGTGTTAAGTTCCAAGTATCAGGTGTCAAGAGTCACGTTAAGTGTTACGGAGACGGAGTATGACGAAAGAGAAAATAAACAAACCAAGAATCACCAACGCGCCGCGACCGAGACTGGCGAATACTTCGTTTTGATTCAACGCGGCTGGGTTCAGGGGAAGCGGCGTCGGTGTTGGGCGGGGCGTTTCGGTCGGCGTGGCTGAGGGAGCAAGGAAGAACGGTGTCGGGGCTTGGAATCCGATTCCCGGACCCGGCGTGAAGGTCGGTGAAGGTGTTGGTTCTGTCAGCGGCGCGTTGTTTTGGATGGTGATCGGAACGGTCATTTCCTGAAATGTCCCGTCGGTGAGTATTACCTGCAAGCGGATAATGTATTCGCCGTCGGTAATAGAAGAAGTGTTCCATAGGTAGAGAGGGGAATCAAGCGCGGGCTGGGATAACACAGCGAGGGGGAACCAGGTATCCCCGGAGTCCGACGCGTATTTAAAGTCCAGGTTTGCAGAGGCAAAGTTAGGTAGGTCTGTAGAACCGGTGATCGTCACTTCGCCGCGCAGCACATCGCCGGCGCGCGGGGAAGATATCGAAACAGGCGGCGAATCCTGTGCGGCGAGGAGAAACATAACGAAGGGGAGAATCAAGCGGATTTTCATCAGTCGAACGTGTAAGTTTAACACGAAGAGAAACGCGGGTCAACGATAGCGTGTCATTGCGAGGGCAAAACCCGAAATAATCTCTTGATGTTCGAGGAGATTGCTTCGTCGCAACGACAGGATGTTTTGAAGTATGGTAAACTGTGGCAGAATTCATCAAGGAGAATCGTCATGGCAAAATCCCGCTCGGACCAAATGGTGGAACGCTTGCGCAGTATGCAAGCCGCCGCGCCCGATATCGAGGCATCGGCGGTGGTCTCAGTGGACGGGTTGATCATGGCGTCTGCCTTGCAACAAGGCGTGGAAGAAGACCGCGTGTCGGCGATGTCTGCCGCGATGCTCTCGCTCGGCGAACGAATTTCAACTGAGTTGGGGCGCGCGGGCTTGGAGCAGGTGTATATCAAAGGTAATGCAGGTGCAATCGTGCTGACTTCCATTGGGGAGGAAGCGGTTCTGACCGCGATGGCGCGGCAGGATGCCAAACTTGGCATGATCTTCCTCGAGATGCGGCGTGCCGCCGAAGACATCGTGAAGCTGGTCGGATGATAACGAAAAATAGCCAGCACCTCACAAAAAACGCAATCCCCAACGGGGAGGGCTTCGACGCCCTCCCCGTTTCGTTTAATCCCTCATCCCCTGCCCTTCTCCTGATGGGAGAAGGGAGAAAGTGTCAGACATGACCACAAAATATTTATTTTTCACTGGCGGAGTTGTTTCATCGGTCGGTAAAGGCGTGACCGCCGCGGCGATGGGACTTTTGCTCAAGGAGCGCGGATTCAACGTTGCGGTGCAAAAATTAGACCCGTACATCAACGTGGACCCCGGCACGATGAGCCCGTATCAGCACGGAGAGGTTTACGTTCTCGATGATGGCGCTGAGACCGATCTTGATCTTGGTCATTACGAACGATTCATTGACATCCGTCTGAGTCGCTCCTCGAATTTCACCAGCGGACAAGTCTACGCGGAGATCATCGGCAAGGAGCGCCGCGGCGATTTCCTTGGTGGGACGATTCAAGTCATTCCGCACATCACGAACGAGATCAAGCGACGCGTCGCATCCATCGGGAAAGAGACTAATGCCGATGTGGTATTGGTTGAAGTCGGTGGCACAGTTGGCGATATTGAGTCGCAACCTTTTCTCGAAGTGTTGAGGCAACTCCGCAATGAAGTAGGGCGTGAGAATGTGTTCTTCATCCATGTAACGTGGCTTCCGTACATCAAAGCGACAGGCGAGATCAAGACCAAGCCCACACAACATTCCGTAGCGGCGTTGCGTTCTATAGGTATTTCTCCCAATATGATCATCGCGCGCTCTGACTATCCCGTTGACAAGGATATCTGCGACAAGATCGCGCTATTCTGCGATGTGGAGAAAGAAGCTGTCGTGCCGATGGTCACCAGCGACGTGTTGTACGAGATCCCATTGTTGCTCGAGCGCGCCGGGGTCGGGGATTATCTTGTACAGAAGTTGAATATGAAATCCACGCGCAAGCCGGATATGAAGCCATGGGAAAAACTCGTGGAGCGAGTAAGAAAGCCCAAGCCAACCGTGAAAGTTGCGCTGGTCGGGAAATATGTGGAGTTGCAGGACGCGTACATGTCTGTGCGCGAGGCGTTGAAACACGCCGCGCTTGCCAACGATGTGGAAGTGGAGATCGGCTGGGTGCACGCCGCCGACCTCGAAAAAGACAAAGGCTGGGATGTGGTGCAAAGTGCGGATGGGATTCTCGTCCCCGGCGGGTTCGGCTCACGCGGCATCGAGGGGAAGATCCTTGCGGCTCGCTACGCGCGCGAGAAGAAGGTTCCGTATCTCGGTTTATGCTTGGGGATGCAGGTCATGTGCATTGACTTTGCGCGCGGTGTATTGAATCATGAAGATGCAAATTCATCCGAATTTGACAGGGGCACAGAGTATCCCGTCATAGATTTGATGCTCGACCAACGCTCCATCACAGATATGGGCGGAACGATGCGGTTGGGGTTGTATCCATGCGAATTGCAGGAAGGCTCGAAAGCCGCTGCCGCGTACGGCGAGCAGAAAGTGGATGAGCGTCACCGCCATCGTTTTGAATTCAACAACGCGTACAAAAAGGATTTTGAAAAAGGCGGCATGGTCTTTTCTGGCATGTCGCCAGACGGCAAGCTGGTCGAAATTGTAGAGATCAAAGATCACCCCTTCATGGTGGCGAGCCAGTTCCACCCGGAGTTTTTATCTCGCCCGATGAAGCCGCATCCACTGTTTGTAGGGTTCCTCAAAGCGATGAAAAATGGGATGAAGTGATAAGCAAGCGATCAGTGAGCAGCGAACAGTAATCAGTGAAAAGCCTTGCAAGAAGATTTCCGTCTTGCGATGCTTTTTGTTTTTCTTTACTTTGAGATACAATCCGCCCATGAGAGTTCGCAAATCGAATGGGTTTATGATGGCAAGGAACGTTTTTTACCTGAATATGGTCGTGCTCCTGCTGTTAAACCTTGGTGGGACAAGATTAACAAGCGAATCCCAAACGGACGAACTAACCTTAACGCTTGAAACCAGCGAGGCCAGTCCACCAACAGAAACATCTGCTCCACAAGACACCGAAACACCTTTCCCTACTCTGATCGACTCCCCAACAACCACATCAACAGCTGCGACATCGAAAGCAACGAATACCCAGATCAGCGATCAAAGCTTGAGCGGCATGATTGTACCGAATGAGGTGTTAGTCCGTTTCCGACGGCGCGCAACACAAGAAACGATCAATCAGTGCATCCAATCGCTAGGCGCTGAGATTCAGTCATACATCGAAGAATTAGAAGTATATATCCTGAATGTGTCGCCGGGCAGGGTGGTTCAAAGTGTCATCGAACTCAATGCTTGTCCGGACATCCGCTACGCGGAGCCCAATTATCTTGTTCAAATAACCGATGTGATTCCCAACGATTCAAGCTGGGGACTGCAATACGGATTAGTCAACATCCGCGCACCGCAGGGATGGGAGATCGCTACCGGTTCCTCCGCGGTCCGAATCGCCATCCTTGATACAGGCATTGACCGTACGCATCCAGACCTCGCCAACAAGATATTGACCGGCTACGACTTTGTCAACGACGACAACAATCCACAAGACGACAACGGACACGGAACGCACGTGGCGGGAATCGCTGCGGCGATCAGCAACAATGGAGTGGGCGTGGCAGGCGTCTCGTGGGGAGCGCGGCTCGTGCCGGTTAAAGTGTTGAATAGCGCGGGCGGTGGTTCGTACGCCAATGTCGCCGAGGGCATTATTTGGGCAACCGACCGCGGCGCTCACGTGATCAATTTGAGTTTGGGCGGGTCAAGCCCGTCTGTAACATTGCAAGACGCAGTGGATTACGCCGTGTCACAAGGCGTGGTGGTGGTCGCCGCATCCGGCAACAGCGGAAGCAACTTCGTCCTCTACCCGGCACGTTACAGCAACGTGATCGCGGTCGCCGCAACGGATAGTTCCAATACACGCGCCGGGTTTTCGAACTATGGACCCGAAGTAGACCTCTCCGCGCCGGGCGTTTCCATTTATTCCACTTCGCTGGGCGGATATATGAATCGCAACGGCACCTCGATGGCGGCTGGATATGTATCAGGGCTGGCGGCAATCCTGCGCGGCAGTTCCAACCTTTCGTCTCCATCTGCGATCGCCCAGCAAATGCAAAACACCGCGCTCGACCTCGGACTCCCCGGCTGGGATGATTTTTACGGATACGGACTCATCCAAATGGACGCCGCGATCGGACCTGTTTATGTTGACCCCACCGCCACATCCATTTCATCGCCGGGAAATAATGCCGCTCCAAGCCCCACAAGTTTTTTCTCTCCCCCCACCTTCACACTTACACCAACTCAAACTTCGCTTCCCACACAGAGTGTAATTGCCTCTTCCTCCCCAACCATCGCCCCCGGTGAAACGGCTTTGCTTACCGTAAGCGAAACTCCTGAGGTCACCATTCAGGAATCTCCTGAAACGCCGCCAACCAGCCAAAACTGGTTCGTTCCATGTTGTGGGATAGGGCTGATTCTGCTCGGTATTCTACTGTTTTGGAGAACTGCCCGCAGAAAGCGGGATTTCGGTTCAATACGTGCAAGATAGAAATCCAATAATTCATTGAAAAATAATCTAAACATAAAAGCTAAAGCACTTGCTATACATTTAAAACTCCATAACCGATCAAAAAGACTTCCGAAAAATTCGGAAGTCTTTTTGATCCAACGGCTATTTCTTTTTCTTTACCATTTTCTTTTTCGCTGAAACTTTTGGCGCACGCGGATTCCCGGCTGAAACCGTCGCCATGGCTGGGACAGGCGCACCGCCTCGATACGCATCGCGCAATTGGACAGGCTGCACAGACGGCTGGCGCAAGCGCAGGTTCAAGACTTCCACCAGCACAGAGAATCCCATCGCGAAGTAGATGTATCCCTTCGGGATGTGCAAGTGCAAGCCCTCGACGATCAGAGTGAAGCCGATCAACAACAGGAAGCTCAACGCCAGAATTTTGATCGTAGGGTGCTCGTCGACAAATTTGCCAAGCGGTGTTGCCACAAAGATCATCGTCAATGCGGCAATGATGACCGCGGCGATCATGATCGGCAATTCATCCACCATGCCAACGGCGGTGATGACCGAATCCAGTGAAAAAACGATATCGAGTAACATGATCTGAACGATCACGCTCGAAAAAGATGCCCGGACTTTGGCGGAGGCGTGCCCTTCGACGCCCTCGAGTTTATCGTGAATCTCGCGAGTGGCT
Source organism: Anaerolineales bacterium (assembly GCA_034434415.1). Taxonomy (GTDB): domain Bacteria; phylum Chloroflexota; class Anaerolineae; order Anaerolineales; family Villigracilaceae; genus Defluviilinea. The sequence goes on from DAOTZF010000236.1 coordinate 11,707, forward strand.
TTCCAGATCAAAAAGATGCCGCCTGATAATAAAATCAGATCGCGTCCCGAAAGTTCGAAGCCAAACGGCTGAATGAGCGGGTCTTCCAAACGAATGATCCACGACAGTGAAAACAACAATAAAAGGCGGGTGATCACTGCCATCAAAATGCCAGTCGTCCGGGCGCGCTGTTGTTGGTCGGCAGGTAATTTACCCGCCAGAATCGAGATAAAGATCACGTTGTCCACGCCGAGCACGAGCTCGAGCACCACAAGCGTAATAAAAGCAATCCAGGTTTCAGGTTGGGAAAGCCATTCCATAATTTACTCCTCTGTCTGCAAGCAGGGGCGACCCGTCAGGGTGAAGACAACTTACTAACGTCTCTGGGCGGGTCGCCCCTACAGAATTTATTGCGGCAAAGTATACCCGAATCAAAGTCCTCTTCAAAGCGCAACTTTGCCTCTCTAACGAAATGCTATAATTTAGCATCGATACGTGACCGGCTAACCAATGCAACTCACCACCCTTTCCCAATCGTCCCTTCAGGATTATGTAGACTGTGCACGCCGCTTCCAATTGCGGTATGTGGATCGTTTGTCCTATCCCGCGCTGGAGTCTGAACCTGCGCTGGAAAACGAAAAACACCAACGAGAAGGTGAATTTTTCCATCGGCTTGTGCAACAACATCTGATCGGGATTCCAGGCGAGCAGGTCAGTAAAGCGGCGAATACTCCAAATTTACAACGGTGGTGGGAAAACTTCACAAATTCAAAAGGGCTTTTCAGCTTGGGAACCCGAACGGGTCTATATCCGGAGGCAACGCTCTCTGCGCCTCTGGGCAGCTATCGCCTGCTCGCAAAGTACGACCTGATCGCGCTCGATGGGGACAAAACCATTATTTACGACTGGAAAACATACCGCAAACGACCACGCAACGAATGGCTCGCGGCGCGGATGCAAACGCGCGTCTATCGCGCCCTGCTCGTCCATGCGGGGGCGCACCTCAATAGCGGAGTGCCCTTTGAACCTGAACAGATCGAGATGGTCTACTGGTTCTCGGATTTTCCTGACGACCCTGCGCGATTCGCGTACACGTCCGCGCAATACAAACGGGACTGGGCTCTGCTCACGAAACTTTCGGATGAAATTGCAGGCGCATCTTCCTTCCCTTTAACTGACGACACCACCCGATGCCTGTACTGCCCTTACAGGTCTTACTGCGAGCGGGGCGTCCGGGCGGGAGACGCAGACCAGACTGAGGCGGAAATGGAAGCGGAGGAATTGTTCGACATCAACTTCGAGCAGATCGGGGAAATTGCATTCTAACCGCGAAGGCGCAAAGAGCGCGAAGGTTTTTGTTTTCTTCGCGAAGTCCATTAACCCTTTGAGTCCTTCGCGTCTTCGCGGTGAGATTATTTCTGGACATACACCCCAAAATGATTCGCCACTGGACGTTCCCTGCCGGGGATGTAATTATCGATCGGCGAATTTAGAATCACGGGCTTGCCGTCTTCACCCTCGATCACCAGCGTGGACGAGCCGCCACCGTCGAGGCTCATCGCGACATACACACCCTGGTCGATCAATAGTTGCGCAAGGTCGGCAAATGTGATGCCTGCGCTGTAGAACGGCTGGCGGCCATCCACAACAACGAGATACACATATCGCCCATTTTTGTTCAGACCGATCGCCGTGCGCGGATCAAGTTCAGAGTCGTCCAAGCCAGTTATGGCATTGCCCTGCAACACGAGCATCCGGTCACCCGAGATCGCACTGTAGATTCGATTTGGCTTGTCGTTGAAGGAAAAATCGTTGCGACGACTGATGTAAAGGGTGGGTCTTTGCCCTTCATCCAATTCAACACCCTGCCAGTAATCATCTCCGTTCGAGGCGGCAAACCCCAGCGGTGCGACAGGGTCACCTGTGTGTGGATAATAATCCGCGGGACTGCGCGACCACCAGGGAGAGAATCCATCGCCATTGATCGCGATCTGCAAACCGAATTCATCAAGGAATTGAGATGTGGTGCACGCGTTCAAGGGTGTGTCGCTTTTTGAATCCGCGGGTGTGACGAGGAATTGAATCTCCTTCACTTTTGTGTCGATTTTGATGATATGTGCGATCATCGGGTTGGGAAAATATTTCACGATGCGTTGATACGTCACGCCCTCGTAGAGGGTCTCCTTAATCGGCACAGGCGCAGGTCTGCCGCGTGTGACGAGGAAATACCCCGCCGCGCACAAAGCGAGCGAGGCAACCATCGCCAATACAACTTGCAAAAACAAATTTTTTCTCATACTGAAAACGATTGTACTTCCCCCGAATTAACACAACCTAAACTCAGGTTACGACCTCCTGCTCTGCCTGCCGCATCGTCTTGAACGATTCGATCGCCACCTCAAGCATGGACGTGTCGGGTTCGCGCGTGGTCAACGATTGGAGAGCCAGGTTGGGCTTGATGAGGAAGCGCACGAAAGGCGAATCCAAATGGTTCGCAGTCCAGCGGATGAATTCCACCGCAAGCCCCGCTATGACAGGAATCAACAAAATGCGGCTGGCGAGACGCCACCAAAATTCCATGTCTCCGAGCAGGCTGTGCACAAGAATCGAAAGCAGGACGAACGTCAGCATAAATGCTGTGCCGCAACGCGGATGCTGAAGTGGAAACTTCGCAACAGATTCAGGTGTGAGTTCAGCTCCGGCTTCGTAAGCATTGATGGTCTTGTGTTCCGCGCCGTGGTACCCGAACAGACGTTTAACATCCGGCATTTTTCCGATCGCCCAGATGTAGCCGACGAGAAGAAACAATCGCATCAAACCTTCCAGTAAATTGTGCGCGAGGTTTTGCCATCCCAGCGAATGTTCCGCCCAGCCGCCGACGCTGGCAGGAAGCAAAACGAATAATCCGATACCAATTGCCAGCGATATGCCAAGCGTGAGATACAACGCAGGACCTTCGAGCTTTTCATCTTCGCCCGTTTGCGTATTGGCAGAAAGCGTGAGAGCGCGCATCCCCAGACCGAGCGCATCCCAGAGGAGAATAACACCGCGCAAAAACGGAATTTTCGTGATCCTAGAACGATAGACCGCCGCGAGGCTTTCTTTATGAACTACGATGTTGCCGTCAGGCGCGCGCATGGCAATCGCAAACGCTTTTTGCCCGCGCATCATCACCCCCTCAATGACCGCCTGCCCGCCGTACGAAATGAGTTTATCTTCCATGTTTATCCCGCGTAGGGGCACGATATATCGTGCCCCTACGATTTATTTGAGGTTGTAAATCGTGTGAATGAACGCGTCGATGCCCTTGCGCCAGGTGGGCAGGTGCAACTTCTCATTCGGGGAATGTGCGTTATCTTCGGGCAAACCAAACCCGGTCAACACTGAGTCCACGCCGACGTATTTTTGCAGTTGCACAACGACGCCGATCGAACCGCCTTCGCGCTTGAACAATGTACGCTTGCCCCACACTTGTTCGAGTCCTTTTGCCATCGCCTGCACTCCCATACTATCGCGTTCGGTGATCGCCGCGCCGGAACCGCTGATAACTTTCAACTCCCAGCGGATCGTCTTCGGGGCATGTTTCTTCAAATATTTGATCATCGCCTTCTCGATCAACTCCGGTGTCTGGTCTGGCACAATGCGACAGGACACCTTCGCCATTGCCCACGCAGGCAGGACGGTCTTCGACCCTTCGCCTGTGAAACCAGACAGCAAGCCGTTCACTTCCAACGTCGGGCGGATGCCGACACGTTCTTCCGGCGTGTAGTCTGGTTCGCCCCACAAAGCGGGGACACCGGTCATTTTGATGACATCTTTCGGCTTGATGGGAAGCCGGGCAATCTCCTTGCGCTCGGCTTTATCCGCCTTGCGCACCTTATCGTAGAAACCGGGCAGGGTGATACGTCCCTTTTTGTCGTGCATACCCGCGATCAATTCGGTCAATGCCTGCGCGGGGTTATGAACCGTCCCGCCGAACAGACCGGAATGCAGGTCGCGATTTGGACCGTACACGCGAATCTCGAAATAGGCGAGCCCGCGCAAACCGTAGGTGATGGTGGGCGAATCGGCATTGATCATTCCCGCGTCGGGGTTAATGCAAAAATCCGCTTTGAGCATCTCAGCGTGTTTCTTGATGAACTCGCCAAGATTCTTTGAACCAATTTCCTCCTCGCCTTCGATCAGCCACTTCAAATTGACCGGCAACCCGCTCGTACGTATGACGGATTCCACTGCTTTCATCGAAGCGATCACCTGCCCCTTCATATCAGATGAACCGCGTGCGAATAAATTATCGCCGCGCACTTCGGCTTTGAACGGGTCGCTCGTCCACAGTTCGAGTGGGTCAACGGGTTGCACATCGTAGTGACCATACATCAGGACGGTCGGCGCGTCCTTCCCCGCTTTGAGGTGCTCGCCGTAGACTGCGGGATGCCCACCCGTCGGCATGATGCGTACGTTTTCCATCCCCAGCGCGGTCAACTGCGAGGCAGTCCATTCCGCGCCGCGTTGCGTATCCGCATTGTGCTCGGGGTCGGTCGAAATGGATGGGATGGCAAGGAATTCCTTCAACTCTTCGAGGAATTGCCCGTTCTTTTGGTGGGCGTAATCAAGTGCGGTTTGTCGTGGATCGGTCATGAGATTCTCCTAGGGAGTGAGCGTTGGTGTGGCTTCGGATTGTAACGCGCGGCGGGTCAGCAGGAACCATTGTGTGAAGGTTGCCAGCCGGTCGCTTGCATCGTATAAAGGGGCAACCTGCACGCCTTGCACCTGCGAATCAACTGCATATGAATACACCGGTATGAACAAAGGCAATGCAGGTAATTCTTTGGCGAAGATCGCCTGAAAGTTGCGATACAACCGGGCGCGCAGTGAATAATCTGCAGAGACGCGCGCTTGTTCGAGATATTCACTCGCGGCGCGATTGTCCCATTGCGAGTAATTTTGCCCGGCGGTGGCTTCGGCTTGATGCCAGAATGGATACGGGTCGGGGTCCGGCGTACGGGACAAGTTGATGTCGACCAGCGCGGCTTGATACGCGCGCGATGTGAGCGAACTCAACACCAACTGATCGTACGGCACGGCTTGAAGATCCACTCGCACGCCGATCTTCGCCCACTGACCTTGAATCGCTTGAGCGATCTGCGTATGCAGGGAATCATCAGGGTGCATCAACGTAAAAGCAAGCGGTGCGCCTTCTTTCGCGCGCACTTCTCCTCCGCCAGCAGGGATGATGTAGCCTTCATCCTTCAAAAGTGTAATTGCCTCTTCAGGGTTGTATTCGAACCGTTCCGTGCCATCGTAATACGCCCACGAATTCGGCAGGATGGGTCCATGCGCGAGGATCGCCTGCCCGCTTAGATATGAATTGATGACGGACGAACGATTCAAGCCAAGCATCAGCGCGCGGCGAACGTTCGTATTTTGCAGGAACTCAACCTCGGGGTTTTTGAGATTGAAGAAAACAAAGCTCATCTGCGGGAGCGGACTCGAATACATCGAAAGGTTCGGCTCTTCGAGCGCGGCGGATAACTCTTCCGGTGCGACGCGGCTGATGGCAAGTACATCGCCCTGGCGATACGCGTCCAGCGCTTCTGCCGAGGTGGGGTAATAACGGAAGACCACCTGTTCGATGAACGGCGCGGCGCCGTAATAATTCGTGTTGATCGTTAGTACAACACCAGTGATCTGACCGTCTTCCACGATCAGGTGATCGAACCTGTAGGGACCCGTACCCACCGGCTGAATGTTGAAATCAGCGTTCGGCAATTGCTCCGCCGGCACCGATTCGAGCAAATGCTTCGGCAGGATTCCGAAGGTCAAATAATCCATGAACGGGACGAACGGTTCGGGGAGGGTGAACTTCAAGTTCTTATCGTTGAGTTTTTCAACTGTAATTTTGCCCCACAGGTCTTTGATATCCTGCGGGACGAGCGAGCCCGCGCTCATCATCCGCTCGATGGTGAAGATCACATCATCGCTTGTGACGGGCGTCCCGTCGTGCCAGACCGCTTCCGATCGAAGGGTGAAATTGTAAACCGTGCCATCTGTCGCGACACCCCACGCTCCCGCCAGATCGGCTCGAGGAAGCCCGCGTTCGTCGAATTTGACCAGCCCGCTGAACAGCAGGCGATCCACATCGCGGTCAGCGGAATTGTTCCAATCCAGCAACGGATTCAGCCGCCCCAGCGAACCTACGAGCGCTTCGGTATACACGCCTCCCTGCTCAGGTTGCGACAGGATGGGTCCGCCGACCCCTTGCTGGGATTGCTGTGTGAACAGCAACACAGCCACGATCACCAGCGTGACAAGCACAACCAGAATCTGCCAGCGTAATTGTTTCATATACAAAAAGAAAGGCACGTTCGCGCCACGCACTCATACCCGCGCGGGTCAAACGGGCCCTGTTGGAAGAGAATCAATTGAATCAGGAAATGATGAGCAATGCGATGACCAGACCAAAGAACACAACGCTCAAGATGATCGTGATCCAAAACAACGTGCGTTCGATGCCGCGACGTGCGGTGAACACACTTCCGGCGTCGGCGCCGGTCAAACCACCCAAGCCAGCACCCTTGCTTTGCAGGATGACGCTCGCAATGAGCAGCACCGAGATTATAATCAGTGCGTAATCCAAATACGTTTCCATGAACAACTGCCTCCTTTTATTAAGCGGGGTCATTATACCCGCTGGGCGGAAAATACGTCAAACAAAGGTCTTGCCCGGCTTTCATCGCCGTCCTCGGCGATGAAGTGCCGATCGAACGCCGCCGAGGACGGCGACACCAGCATTTTGAGGCTGATATGTAGAACATGCACGAGATCATAGTCAATTTACACATGCACACGCGCTACTCCGATGGAAGCGGCACGCACAAAGATATCGCGCACGCCGCGATCCAAACCGGCGTGGATGCCGTGATCGTGACGGATCACAACGTGCTCGTCCGGGGCGTGGAAGGATACTACCGCGTCGAACGACGGGGAGTCCTGCTGCTCGTTGGACAGGAAGTCCACGACCAGGACCGTGACCCGCAGAAGAATCACCTGCTCATCTTCAACGCGGACCGCGACCTCTCCGCGCTTGCCGACGATCCGCAGACCCTCATCAACGGCGTGCGCGAGGCGGGCGGACTCAGTTTCATCGCCCACCCCACTGACCCAGAAGCGCGTGCCTTCAACGAGACCGACATTTCATGGGTGGACTGGGATGTGCAAAACTACACGGGCATCGAACTATGGAACGGACTGAGCGAACTCAAAACGGTTGTGCCAACAAAATTACATGGGTTGTTCTATGCGTACTTCCCGCAATTCGTGGGGTATAGTCCGATTCGCGAAACGCTGAATCGCTGGGATGAATTGCTCTCGCATGGTCGCCCGGTTGTTGCCATTGGCGGCTCGGACGCACACGCCATGCACATGAGCATGGGACCCCTGCACCGCGTCATCTTCCCCTATGAGTTTCACTTCAAAACCGTGAACACGCATGTTTTCATCCCTGAACCGCTCACGGGAGATGTACCGACCGACAAGAAAATGATCTACGACGCGCTCGCCGCAGGGCGATGCTTCGTCGCTTATGATTTACCCACGCCCACGCGCGGATTCACCTTCAAGGCAAAGGGTCTCGAACAGTCTGCGATCATGGGCGAGGAGATCTCCGCCAAGGGCGGAGTGACCTTGCACGCGCATATCCCAACGCAGGCGGAGATTCACCTACTTAAAGATGGTCAACGTCTCGGCGTCTGGAAAAACTCCTATGCAGCCACATATAACGTGAACGAGCCTGGCGTCTATCGCGTAGAAGTCTATCGACGGTATCTCGGCAGGATGCGCGGCTGGATATTCAGCAATCCGATTTATGTGAGGTAACTTTGCTCATAGCGCCGTCCCCGGCGCTCGCCGCCGGGGACGGCGGCGGGAGCATATATGATTACTTTTCTCTACAACCGCATCGTCGTCATCGGCACGACCAGTTCGGGTAAATCCACTCTGGCGGAAAGAATCGCAAAACGATTCAACCTCAATTTCATCGAGCTTGACGCGCTCCACTGGGAATCAAACTGGGTAGAAGCGCCGCTTGAAGTGTTCCGCGAACGCGTCCGCATGGCGATACAGGCTGAACGGTGGATTGTTGCGGGGAATTATCACGTCGTCCGCGATCTGGTGTGGGCAAAAGCCGAAGCTGTGATCTGGCTCGATTATCCATTCCTCCTGATTCTGAAGCAACTCACGCGCCGTACCTTCCAACGCTGGTGGACACAGGAACTTTTATGGGACAAAAATATCGAGCCGTTTTGGGTGCACTTTAAACTCTGGTCGCAAGAGTCCCTTTTTCATTGGCTGTTCAAAACGTACTGGCGAAGAAAACGCGAGACGCCGCAGTTATTGTCATTGCCAGAACATCGGCATTTGAAGTTGATTCATTTCAAGCATCCACGTGAAGCCGAAGCATGGATGCAAAGCCTTGAAAATGTTCCGGTCACATGAAGCGGATATAATTCATCCATGAGCAAAGTGGTCTTCGCAAAGCTGACCGAGCCCACTCAGGAAATCGCGGACGCCTACAACAAATGGGAGAACGACCCTGCCCTCATCCCGTTGATGCGCCCATGCCAGAATGAAACAGACTTGGTGAAGGTGACGGAAGTCACGATCGAGACCCTGAAACAACGACTTGAGCATGGTCCGACGTGGTTGATTTATTGCGATGGGCAATTGATCGGTGAAATGGGTTATCAGATAGACCCAGCGCATCTCTACAAAAAAGAGCCAAACACCGCGTGGATCGGCATTACCATCGGAGAGAAATTCGCTCAGGGAAAAGGCATCGGCTTTCACGCCATGCAGTTTCTCGAAGAGCGGGTGAGAGAAGAAAACCTTCCAAGAATGGAATTAGGTGTGTTCGAGTTCAACGAGAGGGCGATCAAACTGTATACAAAACTGGGTTTTCAGGAAATCGGCCGTATCGAGAACTTCACATATTGGCAGGGGAAAATGTGGAAGGATATCCGCATGGAAAAATATATCTAAGACGGAGACAGAATGGAATATCGCAATCTTGGCAAGGCAGGAGTCAAAGTATCTGCCATCGGAATCGGATGCAACCAGTTCGGCGGCAAGGTGGACGCGGACGGCACGAAAGCCGTCGTGCAGCGAGCGCTGGAGGTTGGTATTAATTTTTTCGACACGGCAAATGTCTACGGCAACCCAAACGGCAGGTCGGAGGAATTTTTAGGCGCGGCTTTGGATGGACAACGAGACAACGTAGTGATTGCTACAAAAGTCCGATTCAAAATGAGCGAAGGACCGAACGATGTCGGCGCGTCGCGCTATCACATAATGAACGCGGTCGAGGCGAGCCTGCGGCGGTTGAGGACGGATCATATCGACTTGTATCAAATTCACGCGTGGGACGAATCGGTTCCCATCGAAGAGACGTTGCGCGCGCTGGATGACCTCGTCCGCGCCGGGAAAGTCCGTTACATTGGCACGAGTCAATATTCGGCGTGGCAGTTGGCGCACAGCAATTTGCTTGCCGAGATGCTGGGCTGGGAGCAATTCGTCACGATCCAAACACACTACAACTTGCTCGAACGCGATGCCGAGCGCGAACTCGTCCTGTATTGTGCGTGGTCGGGTGTTGGCATCCTGCCGTATTTTCCGCTCGCGGGCGGTCTGCTCACCGGCAAATACACGCGCGGCGAACCGCCTCCCGCCGGGTCGCGCGGCGAGTTCAGCCCATACGTGAAGAATCGACTCACAGATACGACCTTCGACAAACTGGACAAACTCCGCGCCTTCGCGGATTCGCGCGGACACACGCTTCACGATCTCGCTTTTGCGTGGTTGCTCAGTAAGGAAGTGATTTCCTCCGTGATCGCCGGCGCGACGACGCCGGAGCAGATCAGTGAGAATGCGAAAAAGATTGGATGGAAGTTATCGGAGGATGAGTTGGCTGAGTTGAAAGAAATTTTGTAAATTGTATGTTCACAATAAAAATCTTATCCAGTTCTGACCTTTCCCTCCTCCTCAACCCCGCGGACGATGTCTTCGACAACCCTGTGGATGAAAAATTTGCGCGCGAATTTCTCGCTGACCCGCGTCATCATATCGTGGTCGCGTTGGTTGATGGCGTTGTGATCGGGTTTGCTTCAGCGGTCCACTATATTCACCCCGACAAACCGCCAGAATTGTGGATTAACGAGGTTGGCGTCGCGGCACAATATCAAGGCAAGGGAATTGCCAAAGCGATCATGCACGAAATGTTGAGTCTGGGAAAGCAACTCGGTTGCGTCAATGCCTGGGTGCTGACTGACAAGAACAACACCGCCGCGAACGGATTATATAAATCGGTTGGGGGAAATTTTTCCGATGAAGAGACTGTGATGTATGAGTTTAGAATCGATCAAGGATGACTTTTTCCTCGTTCCTACCAATGACGGATCTTACAAAACTCTTTCGCGTGTATGATGTTTCTAAACAAATGTTGCATTATCCCGAAGAGATAAGGACTCGGAGGAAGAAATGAAGAAAACAAGTAAGTTTATCCTTACGACTCTCCTACTGCCTATCGTAATTTTGGCTTGCGGGTCAGCGACGCCAACCGCATTCATTGAGCCAACTACGGTAATAGAGCCAACATCGGTTCCGTCAACACAGACGGTATTTGTTGCCACAAAAACTCCGATACCCACAAAAGAGCCAACCGCTACAGTGTGGCCCCCGGTCTTCGATCTTTATTCACTGGAAGACCTCCGCAGCCTGGATAGCTTTGTGATCACGGTAAACGAAAAGAACACAGTCAACGGTCAATTGACTGAGCGCACGTTCACGATCGGATATATTCAGGAACCCTTTAGCGCTTATCGTATCCTCGAATACGAGGGCGGCGTAAACAAGATCTATGTCCTCAATGATCGAACGTACGAGTTAACAGGAACCGGAGATTGGTACATTTCGACCGGAACGCAACGTGGTCTCTTTTCCGAGACAAACCCCGCGTACTATGCCGGGAAGCTGGTAGAAGCCAAGTTTGCTGGTGAGGAGGCGTATGAGGGAATTACAGCCTATCGCTTTGTGCTGGATGCAGCCAACTCGACGGAATCCAACGCAGATTATCGAGTGGAAGGCGAGGTCTATCTGGCGAGAGAGGGAAACTACATACTTTTTTCGCATCAGCGTGAAACCAGCAAACAAGGCGATTTTTCCCAGACCTACGAAGTAACGGAAACTGTGTCTTCCATCGGTCAGTTGACCGAGATCAAGCTACCGACAGATATGGAAGAAATGGTATCAACGGCAGACCTGCCCTTTGAGCTTGCCCTGCCGCTGCCGCCCGGCAGCGCTTTCAGCGGAATGATACGATACAAGAATGGGATCGACGTTGACCTTTACACCTTGAGTACACCGAAGACAAGCATCGAGGAATTCCTGAGTTTCTACCGTGCCTTGCCCCCCACGGACGGCTGGACGGTTTCGCATGTCGGTCACGTTACCCTCCACCAGGAAGACTGCGAGTTTACTCGAGAGTGTGTGATCATCTACAAAGGAAATACCCAGGTCATCCTTTATTACAATGGAGGCAGCATCAGGGCGGAATTTGATTGGCCCCACCTGTATTCTCCGCTGGATTGACAACTTCTCGCTTCAACATATGATGAGCAATCCGCTCTTTCCCAACTGCCAATTGAAATCAATAGGAAACCAGTGTGAGAGGATTTAATACTTCCTCAACCTCATCACCAGCCGCGTCAACCCGAGCGCAGCAAGCAACACCAGCCCTACTGCAACCTCATACGCTAAACGGCGGACATGAATCACTGTGCTGAGGAACGCGAGTCCCAACCCTAGCGCGGCGACCACGCCCACGCGCGCCAGGTGACGGCGTTCCATGCCGTGAATGTCATCCGTCGGTGCGGCGTAACTCAATCGTCGCGCAAAATCCGCGAGGTCCCAGCCGAGCAAGCCGCCGAGCGCGCCGAGCAACATCCATACAGTTGTGAAGTTGTTCCACACGCCGTATGCCGCGCCAAGTATTGTGAGAAAAAAGGCAACGGAGGAAAACCAATAATATTTTCGAAAGTGCGCGAAAATCCATGCCATGCCGAGCAGGATGAACCAGCGCGTGGGTTCGGTCACGCCCGCTTGAGAATATCCGTACACGAGAGAAACACATCCGAGAAATACACTGAGAACGAAGGCGATCAGGGTCATGGATGATCCAAGATGAAATCAAAAATGGATTCTACCATCCCGGCTATAATTCCCAAATCTCCTGCCATGAACGATTCATCCGCTGACTGCAATGCACCGCTTCACCCGCACGCTGCGGAGGGTCTGCGCCTATTTAATGAAGGGAAGTACTTCGAGGCGCATGAAGCGCTTGAAGTGGCGTGGCTGGAGGAGAAAGGCAAAGTCCGCGACCTGTATCGCGGGATTCTACAGGTGGGAGTTGCATACCTCCACATCACGCGCGGGAATTACGACGGCGCGGTGAAAGTGTACGTTCGAAGTCAGCGATGGTTGAAGGGTTGGGCGGATGTGTGCCGAGGCGTCAATGTTCAGAAATTACGCGAAGATGCTGAACGCGCCCTGCAAGAAGTACAACGATTGGGGAAGGAGAGAATTGGAGAATTCGACTTGCGGTTATTGAAGCCCGTCCAATGGCGGGAGGAGGCGGGGAATCGCGTTTACACCTGCGACCGATGCGGGAGCGAGATGGTCGAGAAGAACTGCAAGGTTACCTGTCCCAACTGCGGGAATCGATTCGATTGTTCGGATTTGAACATCTATTTTGATTGACAACTGCATTCACCTTACAACCCGAAATGTGAGAATACTCTGCTCGAACATCGGCAACAATTCAAAATAATCGATGATCTGTGCCACGTATTCCACATACCAGACCGTTCCACCATCCTGAATCACAAATGCAAGTTCGTTCACATCGATGTTATCGACCCGCGCCTCGGCAGTCAGACGAATCGCATCCAGGCCGTTCAGATTAACTTTTCTTCGATCCACGATGCGAATTGTCGGATCGAGGGCTTGGATTTTCATGTCGAGGAACGCATCCAGCGAGTCGGCGGTCAACGGCTCATAAAACACCAGGATCCGTTTATTGTATAACTCGGATTTCGATGCGAGATGAGAAATCGACAACGCAGTATTTGCTTCGAATGCCATGCCTTCGGGAAGCTTTGAGGTTTTGTACTCCGGCGGCGCCCAAATCTCGATCAAATCAGTGCGATGTTGTTTCCATCCCACTGGGATGAGTTGTTCGTACGGAATCGCGGTGGGTGCGAATGTGGGCGTCACAGTTGGCGGCAAGATTAAAGTCGCGGTCGGGTTGACAACATTCGGAGAAACCGGCTGTTGACCCGCCAAACTCAACCCACTGCCAAAGATGAGATAACCCGCAACACACAGGATCAAGCACAACGCCCCGGCAAGCCCGGCTAGGACGCCCAGCTGCGGAACGGTCATACCGAAATATTTACGATTTGTATCCATGAGTCCTCCGTGAGGAAATCGCGCGGCGTTTCAACCATCTTACCCCGTTCTTCGATGAATACTCCGTTTTAAGTTCATGCCGAAATAAAAAATTGTAGAGGCGAACGGCTTTTCGCTCCTACAAATTATGGCGTCGGTATCGACATCGGCGTAAGAGTCGGTGTGACTGTGGGACTCGGGGTCGGAATCAACGGCTTCCATCCGCTGTAATAAAAATAATCGCTCAAAAACCCGGCGCGTTCCTCCTCGGTCATCCAGCGCGGACGGGAATAATCCTCCAGCAGCGCGGTGAGAAGTTCAACGCTGATCAATTTTCCATCGTAGATCACGTAGCGGTCCAAGAATTCGCGGCGGATCCCCGGCGGCATCCAATCCTGGTCGCCCATCTGGTCGAAGAACAGATTCCCCAATCCATAGTGAATAAACGCGTCGCCGTAGAATTCCATCATCTGCGGGTAATGTGCCTGACTTCCGCTCACAATGGACGCGCCTGCATCCACCATCAATTGAAAATCCCTTACTTGTTGGGGTGACGGATACGCATCATAGCTCTCATTCCATTGAAACGTCGAGACCACAACATATCCCTGCGATTTCAATTCAGCGATCTTCTGCGCGAGGTACTCGAAATCGCACGGCGCGGCGCCGGGGCGAAAATCACGCGCGGTCGGAAAGCGATCCACATCCGGTTTGTTGCATCCGATGAACGCGATCTTGTTGCCATTCAAATCGAACAAGGCGGGTTCGAGAGAATCCTGCAAATCCGCGCCGCCGCCAAAGTACGGAAGATTATGCTGATTGTATATTTCAATGGTCTCCAACATTCCCTGCGCGCCGCGATCGGCAAAGTGATTGCCGGTGAGTTCGATCACATCCGCCCTGACATCGACGAACAGGTCGATATATTTTGGGTCACTGCAAAAGACAAGCGCAGCCTGGTCAGGCTTGGGGAACGTACAGCCTGTAAAAAACGGGATCTCATTGCTGATGTGCGTGATATCCGCTTCGCGCAACACCTCGCGGATTCGTTCACCGGGGTAGGTCACGCCTTTGTATTCCATCGTCAACGCGGTGGCGCGCACGAGAGCGGTGACGCCGGTCATGATGACGGTGGTGAGTTTCGATGGTTCGTAATTAGTAATTGGCAATTGAGGATTGGATGATGATTGAAGCGTGAAGTCAACAACAAGAGGATAGTAAGCAACGTCGAAATTTTTTCGAATCGGTGATTGACCGTCAATCGTCAACACTTTCCATTTGGGTTGGAGTTCCTCGAACGGAATGACCGCCCAGGCGGATTCAGTCCACGCTGTGTCGAGCAGTTCGCCCGTCGAGACGATTCGAACCGCACGTGCGGCTGGCGCGTCCCATAGGAGGGTCAACGCGTCACGTGTAGACTCCTCCATCATCAGCGGCATCCCATTGAGCAGTTCACCTTCCGTCCAAGCGCGTAGAAGTTCATCGAAGGTCACGCCGTCCCGAATGGTTGGAAACGGCGCGACGAGCGCGTACACCCATTGGATTTTTGTTTCGCTCAACGAGGGATTCGATTCGACGAACGGCGACGCGTCGAGGATGTAATTCGCGAGATTCAATCGCTGCACTTGTTCGCGCAGTGAGGCGGGAACCGATTCGCCGATGCGCGCGCCTGCAGGAAGCGGGGTTGACACAAAAACTTCAATTGCGGGCGTACGCGTCGGTGGGTTTGAATCGATCTGTGGAATGGGCGTCGCTTGCGGCGAACAAGCGGAAAGTAACAGGAAAACCACAAATAACGATTGATAATATTTTTTCATGGCGGCGTGATTATAACCCGACCTCGCCAACCCTCATCCCCAACCCTTCTCCCAAAGGGAGAAGGGAGTCGTCACGCCTTGATCGTGGTTTCAGCGAGAGAGAATTCCTTCAACGCGGATTCGTCGATGGTCACTCCCAAGCCAAGACCGGTTGGCACGCTGATCGTGCTGTCGTCGTTCAACGAGAACCGCTCGTTCGTTATGTCGCGATGATAGTAGCGATCCGAAGCGGAAATATCGCCGGGCAAAACAAAGCCGGGGAGCGATGCCAGAGCCAAATTCGACGCGCGCCCGATTCCTGTTTCGAGCATCCCGCCGCACCAGACCGGCACTTTCTGAGCAATGCAACGATCGTGAATCGCGATCGCCTGACTCAACCCACCCACACGCGCAGGCTTGATGTTGATGATTTTGCACGCTTTCATCTCCAGCGCGTAGCGCGCGTGCCGCGGCGAGATCACGCTTTCGTCCAAACAGATCGGCGTTTTGAATTCCGCTTGAAGAAGACGGTGATCCCAAATGTC
>DAOTZF010000237.1:0-9037 GCA_034434415.1 Anaerolineales bacterium
AATCAATTTGTCGTTGCCGCAGGTCCACTGCAAAAGTCTATTGGAAAAATGATCGGTGTTGAATTGCCCATCGTGTGCGAGCCTCATCTCAAGGTGATGTTCAACGATCGTCATCGCGTGGTGCCGCGTGACATGGGGTTGTTCATCTGGAACGATCCGGTGACGTTGATGTGGTCGGACGAGGAACGCGCCGCGCTTGCAGAGGATGACGAGACGCGATGGTTGACAGAGGAATTCCCGGCTGGCGTGCACGGCAGACCCGAGGGTGACGGCGATACGATCCTGTTGCAATGGTCATATCAGGATATGAACCTGGAAGAGCCTGTCTTTCCGATTCCGCTCGACACGCAACTGCCTGAAATAGTATTGCGGGGGATGGCGCGTGTGATTCCCGGATTGACAAGATATTTCAACCAACTCCCCAAGCCGTTCATCGACGGCGGATATTACGCGCGCACGCCGGAGAACCGTCCATTGATCGGACCTCTGCCTGTAGAGGGCGCGTACATCATCGGCGGCTTCGGGGGGTTCGGGATGCAGGTCTCGTGCGGCGCGGGGGATTTGCTGGCGCATCATGTGATGAAAAAAGAATTGCCTGCTTACGCGCCTGCCTTCTTGTTCAGTCGTTACGAAGATCCAAAATACCAGGAAGTGCTGCGTCAGTGGGGCGCTTCGGGACAAATATGAAATTGGACGATAGACCATAGACCGCAGACCATGATTTATCGTCCATTGCCTATGGTCTATCGCCTTATAAAACAAAAGGAACTCACCATGAAACTTCAAAATAAAATTGCCGTTATCACCGGCGGTGCGCAGGGAATTGGTGCTGCGATCAGCAGGCGCTTTACCGAAGAAGGCGCGAAGGTCGTCATCGCCGATCTGAACGAGGAGAAATCGAAAGCGCTTGCGAATGAACTCAATGCATCGTACGTATTGTGTGACGTGTCGAATGTGGAGCAGGTGGAAAAGCTGTTCAAGAAGGTGATCGAAGGATACGGCAGGCTCGATGTACTGGTGAACAATGCCGCGCTCGTTCATCACCCTGACTCGAACAAGAACTTTCTTGAGTTGACCCAAGCCACGTGGGCACGCGCGTTGGAGGTCAACCTAACGGGCATGTTCCTGTGCAGTCAACGCGCCGCGCGGATCTTTGTGAAGCAAAACCCCGAGCGCAAATCCGCGGGTGGGGCGATCATCAACATGAGTTCGGGCGGCGGAATGCGCGCGCATCGGCACCTGATGGCATACGACACGACCAAAGGCGGCATCGAAGCCGCGACGCGCGCCATGGCAATGGACCTTGCGCCGTGGAAGATTCGCGTCAATGTTGTGGTGCCGGGCAATATCACGGTGGATAACGCGCTGGGCGGCGCGACGGGTCCTGAAGCCGCGGGCAGGACGATTCCGCTTGGCAGGCCGGGCACTCCTGCCGACATAGCCGCTGCCGCGGCCTTCCTCGCCTCGGATGACGCTGCGTACATCACCGGTCAACGCCTCGTGGTGGACGGCGGCATGGAGGCGCAACTCCGTTCGCCCGCCGTGGATGCGCAGATCGATGTTGCGGATATTGCTGGGAGATTGGAATAAGTTTTGTCACGTCGCTCCGTCAGGGTCTCAGTCCCGGCGGGGCGATGGTTCAATCTAAAAACGGCTGGTAATACACGGGGATAACCCCAAATACCCAAAGCCCAATACTCAGAGCGGTCATCGATGCGATCAGAATCAAAGGGAGTTTTTGCTGAACTTTTTCTGGCACTATGTCATGCCACCCGCTGACCATCAATAGCGACAGCGCGCCAATGGCGGGGAAGAGCAGGCGTCCCTGTGTTGCGCCGGTGGTCAATCCATTTCGCGCCACGGCAAGGACTGTGAACAGAGCAATCATGCTTGTTGCGATCCAATAATGGAATTGTGGATGATGCGTTCTGGTTTTGATCAGGCTGCGAATTTGTGCCGCGATGCCGAATAACCCAAACGCAGTTAACAAGTCAACAACCCACCATGATAAGCCAACCGCGATCCAACCTACTTTTCCCCAGTAAGTCCAAACGATCTGGCTTGTGATGGATTTGATGTATTCAAAATCCACGCCTTTTTTCCGCAGGCCGAACAATCTCCATGTGATTTCCCCGAGGGAGGTTTGAACCATTTCTGGAAAGAAAACATAAAAGGTTCCTGCGCCAAATAGAAGGACTAAAACGACCAGCCATCTTTTTGGTTGCGAACCGAAGAACCATTTCCATGCGACGATCCCCAACACCGCTGTACCGACGGGAAGCACGGTCAATTTTGTCGTGAGGGGCAAAACAACCGCCAGCGGAATCAAAAGGGCAGCCAGCCAAGAGTTCGGTTGATTCACAACCCGAACAACGAGATAAAAAAGCATCGCCCCCGCCAGCGTACCCAGCGCGTCGTTATTCACCGACGACATGATGTGCAAATATTGCGGCGTCAGTGCGGCGAGCGCCAGCGCGGACAGTCCCAGTGTCGGTTTGTCGGGCGCGATCATTTTGAATGTCTTCCAGTTCAGCCACAATGCCAACGCGCCGAAGAGTAGATTGACCCAGCGCAACCCGTACACGCCTAGCAGAAAACGATAATTCCCGTCGTTCCAGTCGAACCTGCGTTCGCGTACGCGGAGGTTGAATTTGAATTCAACGGGAAGATAATAATCAGAGTATCGCGTGTCGATTTTGTCGAGTGCGCGGATCACGAACGAACCCAGGTAATAGAACGCGCGCGGCTGATTGGCTTCGTAATTCAAATCCTGCGTGGCATATTCGCCCTTGCGCGCCACCCTCCATGCCAGATGATAATGCGCGGGCTCGTCAGGCGCCTCCCAGATCGGCATCAGCAGACTGTAGCCGACCCCCAGGATAAAATACAATACAAATATCGCCCACAGCCAACGGCGCTCATTTACCATAATGTATTCACTGTCTTGATGATCGCATCCTCCGATGCGCCAATGCGCAGACGATGCAGGTTTGCGTGTTTCAACATCAATTCGATGCGACGCAAATTTTCCTTCCACATCTCCTCCGAGTCGTAATGCAAACTGTTGACCATGATCTCGCGCCACAATTCATTTTCTGACAGAGATTCGATTTTGCTTTCGGATTTATCCCACCGTTCGAGCAGACAATACTCCACGCGGCGGATGGGTATTAACTGTGGATGCGCCATCGCCTCGTCCACACGCTTCAATTCGACCCGATGCTTGGTCTCGTTGCGGACGCGTTCCTCCTCCGCCTGAGCCGCGAGCGCGGGGAACAGCGGAAGCATGTCCGTACGGAGTTTTATTCTGCCGACGGGGAATCCGCCCATCCATAATTCGTTCCCTCGTTCACCAATGTAAACCATGCTGTCGGAGAGAAGTTTGTATCCGTTCAAGAGCAAGCGCAGCGCGGTCGTGGACTTTCCCGTCCCGTGCGGGGCTTGCAGGAGGAGAATGTTTTTGTCTTTGATCAACGCGCTGGCGTGCAACATGCTGTATCCGTGCCGTGTGATGAAATTCGTCAGGATGGTGTTGATGAGCACCTGACAAACTTGTTCCGGTCTTTCTGCAAGCGACGGAGACAGCACCGCGTATGCTTCGCCGCGTTTCATGTCCGCGAAGCAGTGACCCCAATCGAGCAGGTCGATCGAGAGCCACTCGTCCGCGCCGGTGTAGTGGATGAGGTCGATGAGTCGTTGGGGAGGTGAATCAGCCGTAAGGTGAGAGGGGATCGTGATGTGAATCCGCCAGGTCGGTTCATCGGTGAAGTCCGCTGTGGAATACATTTCTTCCGCAAACATTGCTGAGTCCAAAACTTTTTCATGATTTGAATCGAAGATGACCGGATGCCCGAAGATGCGAATGACCTTCTGGTATCTTGGCGCGTTGGCGCGGCGCGACCAGAAGTCCTCCATTTCTTGATTGTGCTTGCGGTAGAGTTCGTTGTAATCAGGCATATGTCATTGCGAGTGGCGCCTCGCGCCACGAAGCAATCCCCCTGAGTACAGAATTAATCCGCCGAAACTCAACAGCCACCCCGTCAACCCAAACGCCAGGACAGCATTCTGCAGGGATGGCGAAAACAGATTCAACAAAGTCCATTCGAGCGCGACGGCGAGAGCGAGCAGAATCACAAAATTACGCGGTCGTTCGGCGAGATAATAATTCAGCCAGATGGAACTCAGCGACACGCCCACCATCGCGAAAGCCATCCAGCCAAGCAGAGGCGACGCTGTTTGGTATGTGCCGCCGAAAATTATTGCGATGAGTTGATTCGAAAAGAGAAAATAAAGGAGCGTAAGCGCGCCGCCCGCCGCGAGAATGATCAACGCGGTTTGAAGCAAAAGACGATGTGGGCGCTGACCTGTTGCAAGAATCTTTGCAACGCGCGGGAACATGACCATCACGGCGACTCCGGGGAGCAACGCGACGATGCGCCGCATCAATACAAGACTTGCATACGCGCCTGCCGAGTCGCCGTCGAGCGTGCGGTTGACCCAGATTAAATCGAGACCGGTCAGTGACATGTATGCAAGGTAGGCGAGCAACGCGTATCCTGAAAGTTTCCATCCGTCACTCAGAACGTTTCGATCAAGGTGACCGCTTTTTTTCCAAAGCAGGTCCCCGAGCAGAAGGAACGCGCAAAGTACGCAGACGAGCCATCCGATCGGCAGGGCAAGCACCGCGCTCGTGAGGTTGATGCCGATTGGAACGAGCAAAAGGATAAAAAGTATTCGTCCAAGTGAAAGTGCGAGGCGTGTGAAACCGAGAGCGAGGAACCGCTCCTGTCCCTGAAGCACTCCTGCCGCGATGGGGCGTAATGTGCTGAGGAAGATCAACGCGGCGGAAAGTTGGATCGTCCATTGCGGGAGGTTGAGGAGGCGGGCAATGGGTAATGCAAGAGAGAAACAGAGAATTGAAAGAATTGCGCCGAGGAAAAACGCGGCGCGGAGGAAGGTTTGGAAGATGGCGGGAATTGAATCGTTTTTGTTTCGTCCGCGCGCCTCGGCAACGAATCGACTCGCGACGGGTTGAAAGACCCCGCTGGCTGTGACGTAAACAAGAGCGAGGGAATTGAGAGTTTGCAGGATCGCGAAATCGGAGGGAATCAAAACGCGTCCCATCCAAAAATGGAAGGCGAAGTCGATTACGTTGGCAAGACCATCGAGGAGGAAGAGGGAGGCGGTTTCGAGAGGAGGGGAGAGTTTCATTCGGAGTGATCATTCAAAATATTTTAAGTCATCGCGAGGCGCCACTCGTAATGACGGTCTGACTTTATAAATCCGTTTCAAGCCTATTGAAAAGCGAAGCGCTTTCGCCGAGTCGTTTGAGGCGCAGGTATCGTTCGATGCCGAAGTAGATCGAGTCCCAGCCGAAGCGCAGGGTTTGACGCAAAGCGATGAGCAGATGACCAATTCGGCAGACCATGTTTGTCGCGCCATACCTGCGGTACAGAAAATCGGCAGGCGGGAAAAAATACGACGCGGTTTCGAGCAGGCGCACAGGTCGCAGGATGAACGCTCCGTTGGATGCCAGCATCAATTTCCAAAAGCGGCTGACAGGCGTGCCTTCATAGGTTGCCAATTCCTGATCTGCGACGCGCCCCATGATGTTTTTCGTGATGCGCCACGGACCTTGTACGGTCAACGCAGTGATAACTTCGTTGGGAACTGTCGCGCCAAAGTATTGCTTGCAAACTCGAAGCACTGAGCCGAGGATATCCACTGCGCCCCACTCGCGGGCGAGTTGAATCGTGAAAGCCCAGTCAATATCCTTGTGTTGTTTGATGACTTCGGCGATATCGAGGTAGTACATCAACATGCCATCTGCGAGAATGACGCGCGGCAGGTCTTCGCGTCCAACGAGGCTGGGCAGGTAGACCGCATGTTTGACAAGATGAATGGCAAGGCTGAGCAGCAAATCGGGTAATGCCATTTTATGAATGGGGGCGCCGAGAAGCGTGGACGGTTTTGCACGGGCGAAGATCCCTTCATAATCCACAGTGAGGAGGGTGTAAGGGTGATCGAGCGCCCAGTGGATCTCGAACCAGATGTTCAGATCGCGCGTGCATCGTTGTTGGTGCAGGTGATGCCTCGTGAAATAATCGTCGTGCATAAGGTTATGCCAGTATTGCCCGATGCCTTGTTCATCGAGCAGGGCAAGGCACGCATCCACTTTTTCTTTTCGGACGAGGATATCAATATCTCCGCCGGGGCGCATGGCGGGGTCGCCGTAAATTTTTTCGCACAGCCACAAGCCTTTCAAAACGATTGTTTCGATATTCCTGGTCTGCGCCGACTGGAGATACGAGACGAGAGACTGACCAAGTTTTGTCGCAGAGCGTTGATATTTTTCGATTTGTTCATCGAGAATTTTCTGCGCGTTTTGCGGAATGGACGCGTGGACACGCTCAAGGATGGGCGCGGCGAGAACAGCTAGGCGGTTATGGGTGAGGAGATGCGCGAAGCGAGTCCAATCCACGTTTTGGAGGTTGGGGCAATAGTTTTCATCGCGCCAGTGGATAGCGAATTCGTAGGCGAGGGTTTCTTCGAGGGTGAGGGGCATGGTTTTTGTATACTGCGTTGGTTGAGTAGGGCTGTTGGTCGAGTAGAGCGAATGCACTCCTCGCTCGTATCGAGACCAAGCCCGTATCGAAACCAACGATGTTCAAGGGTAATCTTATAACAAGATTTTCTTTACGCACTGGTGGTTTCGATACGCCCCGCGAAAACCATGCGGGGCTACTCAACCACCGAGGGATTTATGAAACAGATTTCGAAGTCATCTGCTCAAGTCCGTAACCGATCAAGCCGAGACTCAAAACCGTCAATGTGATCATCAACCCTGTGGGAAGCACCCACCACTTCCACGCGTCGCCGAGGAAGGCTCCGCTGGCGCGGGCGAAGTACAACATCGAGCCCCAACTTTTTTCGGAGGGGTCACCCAAGCCGAGAAAACTCAAACTTGATTCGGCGAGGATGGACGCCGATGCCACGAGGACGATCTGCACCAGCACGAGCGGCTTCACGCCAGACCAAAGATGATTTGCCATGATTCGAATCGAGTTCGCTCCCAGCGCGCGCGCGGCTTCGATATACGGCTCGGATTTCATGCTCAAGACCTGCGAGCGGATCAAGCGCGCGGGTGCCGCCCAAAAGAAAACAGCCAGCACCAAAACGACATTTTTCTGGCTGGGTCCGAGGTAGACGGCGATCAGAATTACCAGCGGCAGGAAGGGTAACACGAGAATCAGATCGGTGAGCCGCATGAGGAGCGAATCTGCCCAGCCGCCGAGGTATCCGCTCGCGAGACCGATGACGGTACCGATGAGAATCGAGATGAAGGCAACGATAAGCCCTGTGAATAATGAGGCGCGCGTGCCGGCGATCAATTCGCTGAATAGATCTTGCCCGATGTCGTTGGTACCCAAAATATTTTCATCGTTTGGTTTTTGAAGAGGGAGCGCGACACGTTCGGTCGCGTCGAAGGGCGCGAAGGCGGAAGGGAACGCGGCGAGAGCGAGGAGCAGAATCAGGATGAGGAGGCCGATTCCGCTTGAGAACTGAGTCAGATGTCGGCTGGGGACGAGGCGGGTTTTCATCCAGTCGCCCTTCGCAAACGCGGGTCAAGATATGGATAGATTAATTCCGTCACGAGGTTGAGAATCAGGATCGTCACGGTGAAGAGCAGAAATCCGCCTTGCAGTAATGGGTAATCGCGCGATTTGACGGCTTCGAACATCATGTTGCCGATGCCGCGATAATTGAACACGGCTTCGATGACCGTAACGCCGCCGAGCAGTTGACCGAGGTCCACCATGAAGGAGGTAAGCACCGGCAGGAGCGCGTTGCTGAGCGCATGTTTGTAAACGACCCAACGGTTTGGCACGCCTTTTGCGCGGGCGGTACGGATAAAGTCGGATTCGAAGATTCCGAACAAGGCAGCGCGCATGATCGAGAATGCCGTAGGGATGTATGCCAACGTAAGGATGGCGATTGGCATGACGGCGTGACGCGCAACATCTTTGACGTTTTCCCAACCTTCGAGCCGCGGTATGGAATAGGAATCGCCCGCGGGCAGCAATTTAAGTTGAATTGCAAAAACGGGAATGAACAGCATGGCAAGCCAGAAAGGAGGGATGGATCGCAGGATGTAGATACCGCTGAGGAGCGAGAGGTCAATCGCATCGCCGCGGTGTGTAGCAGACCAGATGCCGAGCGCGGAGCCGATGAGCAAGGCAAGGATGAGGCTGATGCCGACGAGCAAAAGAGTCCAGCGAAAGTTTTCGCCCAATACCTCGACGACAGATTTGCCTCCGCTGTAGCGGAAGGAAGTGCCGAGGTCGCCGCGCGCAAGTCGTTGCATGTATATCACATATTGTTCGTGCAGGGGTTTGTCGAGTCCGTATTGGGCGCGCAGGGCGTTGACGCGTTCCTCGCCGAGTTGGGGTGCGGCGTTGCCTGCGATCAACTTCAACGGGTCGCCGGGCATGAGGCGCGGCAGGAAGAAGTTGATGGAGACGGCGAGCAGGAAGACGATTCCAAATTCGAGCAGGCGGCGGGGCATGAGGGGTAATTGGTTATTGGGGGATTTAGAGGATTGGAGAGTATTTGTTTGATGAAAGATCGGCGATTGAGAACATCCCGAGGTTGCCGCGAATTTCGCGAAGGAACGCGAATTTCAAAAATAATTCGTGAAATTTCGTGTAATTCGCGGCTGATGTCTTTTTCTTCTATGTCATCAAATTTCTTCCACCAGAGATTTCAGACGATTGTAAACGATGCCGTATTGCGATGCCCAGTGGATTTGCGGATAACTGCCTATCGGATATGGATGACTTGCGACACGCGCGGCGGGGGCGGTGAGCCAGAGCGCGGTCACCGCATCTGCGTGGAGTTGACGCGCGCCTCGTTCTTCAGGCGACGGAAGATTTGAATCCATTTCGGCGCGGAGTTCCCAGTAGGTGTCGAGCAGGTAAGACCGGGGAAAGAGGCGTGCCGAGTCGAAGGGCTGCAGGTCCATGTAGGCGAGGTCGAA
>DAOTZF010000238.1:0-4533 GCA_034434415.1 Anaerolineales bacterium
GCAGTTTTCTCATCGGGGTTGCTCATGAAATTGACATAGCGCTTGAGAATTTGCGGATCGAACTCGAGCGTGTTCTTGATCGCCATGCGATATTTTGCGTTGTCTTCGTCGCGCAGCATGTGCATGAACGCCGAGTTGTACACGCGGTGCATACCTAACGTGCGGACGAAATATCCTTCGAGCAACCAGAACGCCTCCGCGAGGAGAAGCGTATCGGGGACTTCTGCGGCGACGCGGTCCACAACCTCGCGCCAGAACTCCTGTGGAATCGCCGCGTCAAATTCGGCACGGGTCATGCCGTGCTCCGACCGGGACGGAATCGCGCCGCCCGCGCCGGGTTCAGGGAACCACAACCGTTGGATGTGTTTCTTCGCCAGCGTCATCGCCGCGTCAAAGCGGATGACCGGGAAATTGCGCGCCACATGCAAAATGGTTTGAATGACCGCCTCGCGCACCTCGGCTTTCGAGTAATCGAGTTGCGCGGTGTCGTTCCACGGGAAGGAGGTGCCGTCGTTACCATGATAGACATAACGAACATCGCCCGTGTAGTGGTCACGGCGTTGAAAAACGACAGCCGCGTCTGTTTTATCGTAGTAATGATCTTCGAGATAAATCCCCACACGGATGTCATCAGAAAGATTTTCGGATTTGAACGAATACGAAGGATACGGCGAATACGGAAGCGACAAAAACCAATCGGGATGTTCGATCACCCACTTCGAGTCAATGCCCATGTGATTCGGGACCATGTCAGCGGATAAGCGAATCCCTCGTCCCCAAGCCCGGCTTCGCAAATTCTCCAATGCCCCCCACCCTCCGAGGTCGTCTGCAATATCGTAGGAGAATAACGAATACGCCGAGGCAACTGCATCCGCATCGCCCATGCGTTGTTTGATCCGCTGGCTGGCGCGGCTTCGCTCCCACAAGCCGATAAGCCACAAGCCGGTGAAACCGCGGTCGCGCAACAGATCCAGTTCTTCATCGGGAATTTGATCAAGAGTTTGAATCCAGCGACCATATTTTCGTGAGAGTTGTTCGAGCCAGACGTAAGAATTTTTTGCGATCAGGATCAGACGCGGCATCCAGTCCTTATCCGGGCTGTAGCGTTCGTATTCGGCATAATCGCCGCCTGAATAGGTTGCGACGGGAATCTCCGCTTTGAAATCGCCGTGCGCGAGTTGATGGCGGAGGGTTTCTTCGCGCAAAAAGTCCACACCGCGGAGGAGTCGCGCCACGAATTCATCGCCAAGCAACGCACCCCATTTTTCAAGGATGAATTTCAACTGTCCTTCCAGCGAATCAGGGGAAGCTTCAGCGGGTGCACGCAGGATCTCAAATAACGACTCGGTCGAGCCCTGGATTTGGGCGTTGTCTTTGGCGATTTGAGAAAAGAACGAATCCAGCGCGGCGATCAAATTCTTGTAGGCAGTTGGTTCAAGCGGTTCATCGTCCACTAGTTCGAGCATGGGGCTAACCGCCGGGTTCGCGTTGTGTGTGAACACGTAGATCAATTCTTCTACAGACCGGACTTTGCCATTGGTCAATTTGGCGAGATATTCCTCCACCGCCTGCTCGCCGCGATAGACACTTTCCGGGGGGAATTCGGCAGTGAATTTTTTTTGCGTCTGGTCGATGGAATCCGCACCCACCTGCTCACCAACCGAGTTGACAGCCGTGTTCATCACCGGGGGCGGGACAAATCGCCTCACAAGGGCGCGCAGAGCCTCGTCAATGAGGGATAACGCGTACAGATCGGAGGCAGGCACCACCTGGGAGCGAAGCGCTGACATCTGCGCCGCGAACCGCCGCGCGGAAGCGAAGTCCCCAAAATGTACGCGTCCATCCGGGCGGAAGAAATCCGAAGAAAATTGATAATGATCGCGCGACGATTTTGTTACATGCATGGCGCAATGATAACCCCATTGATTGATTTCGAGTATACTTTGCGGCGATGTCTCCCCAGTTTTTTGGTTTGATCGCGATGATGGTCCTTGCCGCGTTGCACGTGCCCGTGTTGGCAAGGTTATTCGGTCGCCGCGCCGGACAAGAGACTGCTGCCGTATTCTTTGCCGGTTATCTGGTGTTGAATCTGATACTGACCATCGCCGAGGGATTATGGCGCGGGGGACAATTAACGTTCGACCCCAGAGTGACAGCCGACCTGCAGGTCTTCACCGCCTTCGCTTTGTCGTTCATTGCCCTTCTCGCCATTCGATATTTTGTGCGCCGGAGCGTGAACGCATGGGTCATTGTTGGACTTGTCTGGATCGGGGGATTCCTGGTGATTGGCTTGAATCTCTTTGGCTTCGGCGAAACCGTTTGGACGAACGGAAACCTGACTCTTACCCGTGACCGGCTCACACCGCTATGGGCAGAATTGGGCTGGCTGGTCTTCACGCTTGGCGGGTTTATTTCAGTCCGTTCGACGCACAACCGTTCGCGCCAGCCCCTGTTGCGCAACCGCCTCAATTATTGGACGCCGGTCTTCCTCCTGATCCTGATCAACGATATTCTTCTATTTATCGGGCTTGGCATTCCCGGTAATCCTCTTCGATTGCTCGCGGCGGTGATCGGCGCGCTGATCATTGTGACACACGACCCGCCAGACCTGCGCGAAGTGGCGCGGCGCGTGCTTACGTACGTCATCACCACACTGGTCATCCTCGTGTTTTACATCGCCGGCACAACAGCGTCGCAAACCGTTTTCAATGCCCTGCCGCTTTACAACCCGCTCCTCGTGGGCGCGGGAATCGCGTTGCTTCTTTCGTTGATCTTCACTCCGCTGTTATCCATCGTGCGCCGCGTAGTGAACAGCTGGTTCAACTTGCAGGAATTCCATCCCAGCCGCACACTGCACGCCTACAGCGAGCAGATCAGCAACATCCTCGATATGCAACGCCTCGCCAATGTGGCTGTCGGTCTCATCATCGAAGCAATGGATATCACGCGCGGTTTCCTCTTCCTTGTGGATCCCGATATCAAAGAAGGCGAGAAATATTATCGACTGCGAGCGGTGCGGAATCAGGGCGAACGCCAGATTCGAATCATCACACTTAAGAACGACCATCCCGTGGCAAAGTACCTGACAACGGAACAACGCCCGCTTCTTCAATACGACCTCGACCTGCTCCCCGCGTTTCGGTCTGTTTTGCCCCCCGAACGTGAATGGTTCAACCATCTCGAAGCCGAAGTATATCTGCCGATCTTTTCCAAACGCGAGTGGATCGGGCTTTTCGCGCTCGGCGCGAAGATCAGCGGGACGCGTTATACCGAAGAAGATCTCGTCACGCTTTCCGCACTCGCCAACCAGACGGCGGTGGCTCTCGAGAATGCGCGCCTCGTCGATAACCTCATGCAACTCAACACGGAACTGCGACAGGCGTACCGCAACCTCGACAAAGCCAACCGCGACCTCGAACGCCTCGACCAGACCAAATCCGATTTCATCAGCATCGCCTCGCACGAGCTCCGCACACCACTGACAACGATCATCGGTTACACCGAAATGTTGATCGAAGATCACACATTACCGACCGGCATTCATTCGATGCTAAAGAATATCTCCAAGGGGACGAAACGCCTGCATGAGATCATGGATTCGATGTTCGACATCGCACAGATCGACACGCGCACAATGCAGCCGCACTTGATTCCCGTAGACACCGCCGCACTGATCCGCGAGGTGAGTGCCGGCATCGAAAAATCGGTCAAAGAACGGCAACAGACGCTCACGCTTGAAATCCCTCCCCTGCCCATGGTCAAAGCCGACCCGAACTTGTTGAAAAAACTATTCCAGCATTTATTGAACAACGCGGTCAAATTCACACCTGACGAGGGCAAGATCAAAGTGGAGGCACGCCAGGTCACGGCGGGCAACTCTGACTTTCCGAACGGCGGCTTGGAGATCATTATCAGCGACACCGGCGTAGGCGTGGACCCCGACTCGCGCGAGATCATTTTCAGCAAGTTCTACCAGCCGGGCGAGGTCAATAAACATTCCACCAGCAAGACGCGCTTCAAAGGGAGCGGCGCAGGGCTGGGTTTGGCGTTATCAAAAGGCATCGTCGAGGCGCACGGCGGGCGCATCTGGGTGGAAAGCGCGGGCTACGACGAGGAGAAATTCCCGGGCAGTCAATTCCATGTGATGCTGCCGCTGGGCATGTTCGACAAAGGCGAGAAGACCGTGATGATGGGGAACGAAGCGAAATTGCAGATTGCATAAAATAACGAGCCGGAGGTATGCTTCCGGTTCTCGACTTACATTAACCCCTTCCGATAAACCCGGTGATTCTTGTATTCCACCCCGTTCAGGTTCTTCAAGTCGGCGCGCATTTGGCGCGTGGTCTCCGCGACCTGCGTCATTTCAACGTGTTCAAATTGACCGAAAGAAAAGACGGTCTTCGCCATTTCGTAATATAGCAAGGCATTGCCTCCCCGCCCCTGATATTCCGGCAGGATGCCCATGCCGTTACCCGAAATGGTCTTGGTGCGCTTCATTTCGAGCAGGATGTCAAGGATGCCAAACGGGAAGAG
>DAOTZF010000239.1:0-5680 GCA_034434415.1 Anaerolineales bacterium
CATTTTGAGCGTGGTCGTCTTCCCCGCGCCGTTCGGTCCGAGAAAGCCGACGACCTCGCCCGCTTCGATGTTGAACGAGATGCCATCCACAGCTTTGACGGTCTTATATTTTCGATTGAACAAACTGGCGATGGAGGCTTTGAGTCCGCCTTCGCGTTCAGGCACTTGATAGTGCTTGGCTAACTGCGATATGGTGATAACAGAAGACACAAGATGCTCCTTGGGAATAGACTTCGGAAGTCTTTTATGGATTCTTCACGCCCTGGATTCATCAAGAAAGACTTCCGAAGTCTTGGAAATAAAAAACCGCAGGGCTGGGGCGCGCCTGCGGCAGGTATGAAAAAAGGGACGGGTTAACAATCCCAACCAGACGGAGGTTCGCTTATTAAGGTCTTGAAGGTCAATTGTATTTTCATCGGAACGTACCTCCTTTCATAATGAGATGACGGGAGTTTATCACAGCAGGCGTCGAGCCGCAAGCGGAATCTCTGGTATAATCTCCGCCCGTGACTGGTCCTGCAAGCGGTTATCACAGACTGCGAGCATGGAGACCTGCCAAAACTAGAGAAAGGAATAGCATACGTCATGCCACTCGCGAAAGAAGTCAAGACCAAACTCATCACAGACTATCATCGTCACGGCACGGATACCGGCTCACCGGAAGTGCAAATTGCCATCCTCACCACCCGCATCCTGCAGTTGACCGATCACCTGCGCGCCAATAAAAAAGATGAGTCGTGCCGCCGAGGTTTGCTCAAAATGGTCGGCCAACGCCGCCGGTTGCTCACCTACCTGCGCAAAGCGGACTACCAGCGTTATCTGGGTGTCACCGAGAGTTTGAACCTGCGCCACAAATAAGAACGTCCACCCGTAGGGGCGAGTCTGAGACTCGCCCCTACCCCATTAACCGCTGTCAGGAATTGAATAGCGCGAATGACGGCAAACGTCATTCACACTCTTCAGTCCCTGACGAGAGGCGGAAATAAAGTAGTGCGAGATAATGACTCGCACATCAGGAGACAATTTAATGAAACCCGAATCAAAAAAATATTCAGCCACGCTTGGGAATCAAACCGTCACCTTCGAGACCGGCAAATTGGCAGGCCAGGCTGGCGGCGCGGTGACCTTCGGCACACCAGAGTCCATCGTGTTTGCCGCGGCAACCATGGGCGATGTGCGCGAAGGCATTGACTTCTTCCCACTGACCGTTGAATACGAAGAAAGGTTATACGCCGGTGGACGCATCCCCGGTTCGTTCTTCCGACGGGAGGGCAGGCCCGGCACGGAGGCGATTCTCGTCTCACGCCTAACCGATCGCCCACTTCGACCGCTTTTCAAAGATGGGATGCGGAACGAAGTGCAGGTCATCATGTTCTCGCTTTCATCGGATGGCATGAACCCGCTCGATGTGCTCGCCATCAACGCCGCGTCCGCCGCCATCATGATCTCAGACATCCCCTGGGGCGGACCCGTCGGCGCGGTGCGCGTGGGACGCGTCAACGGAGAGTTCGTTATCAACCCAACCTACCCTGAAATGGACGCGTCCGATCTCGACCTGCGGATCGCCGGCACGAAGGACGCCATCCTGATGGTGGAATGCGGCGCGAACGAGATCCCCGAAGATGTGATGGTGGCGGCGCTGGAATTCGGTCACAAATCCATCCAGCCGCTGATCGATCTTCAACTCAAGATGCAAGCCGAGGTGGGCAAACCCAAACGCGAAGTTACTCTCTTTGTGCCCGCCGAGGACATCAAGAAAAAAGTGTTCGACCGCGTGAGCGGACCGATGAATGCCCTGCTCGATAAACCCCTAAGTAAGAACGAATTCTATTCCGGCATGAGCACCATCAAGACCGAAGCCGAGACAGAACTTTGCACCGTTCCAGGCGGCGGCAACCCTGCCGAGTACATGCCGGTCAACATGTTCCGCGAATCGTTCGAACTGGCTGAGCAAGCCATTGTGCGCGAGAGAATCCTTAGCATGGGCAAACGTCCCGATGGACGCGCGCCAACCGACATCCGCCCGATTTGGTGCGAGGTTGGCATTTCTCCGCGCGCGCATGGATCAGGCTTGTTCACGCGCGGTGAGACTCAAATTTTATCGGTTGCGACCCTCGCCACATTGGGCGAAGCGCAGGAACTCGATAACCTCAGCCCGATCAAAGATAAACGATACCTGCATCATTACAACTTCCCGCCGTATTCGACGGGCGAAGTGAAACGCGTAGGCGGGCAGAGCAGGCGCGAAGTAGGGCATGGAGCGCTGGCAGAGCGCGCGCTCGAACCGGTCATCCCTGCGGAAGAGACGTTCCCGTACACCATCCGCGTTGTGTCCGAAGCGCTGTCGTCAAACGGATCGACTTCGATGGGCTCGGTCTGCGGCTCAACGCTGGCACTGATGGATGCAGGTGTGCCGATCAAAGCCCCGGTCTCCGGCGTGGCTATGGGACTCATCACGGATGATTCCGGTCGCTACAAAATTCTGACGGACATTCAAGGCACCGAAGATCACCTCGGCGACATGGATTTCAAAGTGGCTGGCACATCGGCTGGCATCACCGCGTTGCAAATGGACATCAAGATCAGCGGCTTGAGCGCGCAGATGATGAAGGAAGCGCTCGAACAGGCAAAGATCGCGCGCGCGTCCATTTTGGAAAAAATGCTGGCGGTGTTGCCTGCATCACGAGCAGATCTGAAAGAACACGCGCCGCGCATCATCACCGTGAAGATTCCTGTCGATAAGATCGGCGCGTTGATCGGGCCGGGCGGCAAGAACATCCGCGCGTTGCAGGAAGAGACCGGCGCGAAGATAGATATCGAAGAAGACGGCACGGTGTACATCGCCTCGACCGATGGCGTCGGCGCAAAGATCGCGCAGGAACGCGTGGCGGCACTCGGTGAAAGCGCGGTGATCGGAAATATCTACACCGGCAAGGTCGTTCGCATCGCAGACTTCGGCGCGTTCGTCGAAATCCTGCCCGGTGTGGACGGGCTCGTGCACATTTCGCAACTCGCTTCCGAGCGTGTGAACAAAGTGGAAGACGTGGTCGGCATGGGCGAGGAGATCACCGTGATGGTGACGGACATTGACCCGCAAGGAAAGATCCGACTCTCGCGTCAAGCCGTGTTGGAAGGTTGGACCGCCGAGGAAGCGCGAGCGAAAGATGGTCCGCGCAGAAGCGGCGGCGGAGATCGAGGCGGCGATCGAGGTCGCGGGGGTGATCGAGGTGGTCCTTCGTCAGGCTCAGGACGCGGCGGCGGGGATCGCGGAGGGCGGAGATAGTAGACAGGTATACAGGTAGACACGGATGGAGGCGACTTCATCCGTGTTTTTGATTCATAGAGAGTGGAGGATCAGAGATTGAGGATTGGGGCTTGGAGAATTGGGAGAATTATCCGTCGAGCGGGCTCTTGACAGCCAGTCCGCCGCGCTGGAGGACGTGGGTATAGATCATGGTGGTTTTTACGTCTTTGTGACCGAGCAGGTCTTGAATAGTCCGAATGTCATAGTTGTTTTGCAAGAGGTGGGTGGCGAAGGAATGGCGGAAGGTGTGAGGCGTAACAGGTTTATTAATTTCGAGATATAACGCAGCCTGGCGGACAGCCTTTTGTAAAACCGTTGGGTCGAGATGATGGCGTTTCGTTCGCTTTGAAACGGGATCAACCGAGCGCACGGATGCAGGGAATACGAATTGCCAGGCGAACTCCTTCGGAGCGTTCGGATACTTTCTTTCGAGGGCGTACGGCAGGGACACTTCCCCAAAACCTTCCTTTAAATCCCTTTGATGAATCGCTTTTACGGTTTGCAATTGTTTATGAAGGTCGTCAAGCAACGAGTCGGGCAAAATGGTTGCGCGGTCTTTTTCGCCTTTCCCGTCGCGAACGATTAATTGATGATTTCCAAAGTCCAGGTCTTTCACACGCAGGCGCAGGCATTCCATGATCCGCAAGCCGCTGCCGTAGAGCAGTCTAGCCATCAACTGCGGCGGCCCGCTCATCTTGTTGATGACAGACATTGCCTCCTGGTGCGAGAGAACGGTGGGCAGGTGCTGTGGACGGGAGGGGCGGATCAGATCGACTGGCAAGGCAATGTCTTTTTGGAGGACGTACTTATACAGAAAGGATATGGCGCTCAATGCCTGATTCTGAGTGGAAGCAGACACCGTGCGTTCCGAACCGAGGTAGGTGATGTAGGTTTGAATCTCGGACTCGCCCATATCTTTTGGATGGCGCTTGTCATGGAACAGGATAAAGCGTTTTATCCACTGCACATAGGTCTGTTCGGTGCGATAGGAATAATGTTTCGTGCGAATGGCGTCGCGAACCTGGTCCAGCAGTTTTTTTCCTTGCTGGGGCAATGCGGGAGGGGTTGGGATGCTCATTTATTTCCTTCTTGGGGTTATGCTATAATGCGCTCATCTAATTCTAACCTAACACCGTATAACAGACGAACCGCTATTGGGCGATTATACGGTTTGCCCAAAAGCAGTTATGCCTGCCGCATATACGCGAGTTAGGCCGCACAACGGAATTTCTCGATGACCAATGAAAACTGGAGATTCGCCATGATTGTTCGCTTGTTTTCCCTTCATATGGTGGCGTCGTTTTTCTTTGGGGGATGCGCTGCAGCCCAGCAGGACGTTCCCCCCGCGACTATGGTTCAAACCAGCGCGGCCAGTTCGGTTAGCCCACCCAATGCGCCGGCCCAGCAGTACGATCCCCTCGCGGCATGGGTTCAAACCGCACCTACCATCCTCGATCTGGATGTTCGCGACGAGACACGCGCGCGAACCATTCCCATTCGTGTCTATCTGCCCGCCGTGTCAGCCCCGTCTCCGGTCGTACTTTTCAGCCACGGGCTGGGCGGTTCGCGCGAGAACAACGCTTACCTCGGCCTGCACTGGGCCGCGCGGGGATATGTTGTCGTCTTCGTTCAGCATCCCGGCAGCGATGAGTCCGTGTGGAAAGACAAACCGCCTCTTGAGCGCATGGCGGCCATGCGCCTGGCCGCGAACACTGAGAATTTTCTTGCCCGCGTCAAGGACGTTCCTGCCGTTCTCGACCAACTGCAGCATTGGAACAAAGCTGGTAATCATCCGCTGGCTGGTCGCCTGGATCTGAAAAGGATCGGGATGTCCGGCCATTCGTTTGGTGCCATGACGACCCAAGCCCTCAGCGGTCAACGCTTTGACCCCGGAAGGGTCTCGTACACAGATGCCCGCATCAAGGCGGCCGTGATGTTCAGCCCCAGTAGCCCACGCCGTGGGGGAGATCCGAACCTGGCATTCGGACAGGTATCGATTCCCTGGATGCTCATGACGGGGACGAAAGACGTGGCACCCATTGGCGACGCCGACGTGGCTTCGCGACTGGCCGTGTTTCCCGCTCTACCACCCGGTCATAAGTATGAAGTGGTGCTCTATGGCGCCGAGCACTCGGCATTCACAGATAGCGCGCTGCCGGGTGATACGGACAGTCGAAATCCGAATCACCACCGGGTCATCCTGGCCTTGAGCACGGCATTCTGGGACGCTTATCTTCGTGGCAGCGAAGCAGCAAAAGCTTGGCTCGATGGCGAAGGCCCGCGTTCTCTATTGGAAAGCCAAGACCGGTGGCAATGGAAATAGCCTTCCAACTTCGCTCGCCGGACCCTCCAGGGGCAACACCATGTGCGCCTAAC
>DAOTZF010000240.1:0-2050 GCA_034434415.1 Anaerolineales bacterium
TGCTCAAAAAACTTGGCAGACACACCAGAAGCAAGGTGTGTCTGTATATCAAAAAGTTGAGCGACGTGGATATGGACGTGCTGAAAGACCTGATCACCAAGGCATTCCGGGTTGAAAAGGCAAGAGCGAAAATTCAATAATAACATTCGAAGAATTGACGGCTGACATGGCAAAGAAAACGGAATTGAAGACGAAGGTCAACAAGGCGAGCGTGGAGGGATTCCTCAACACGGTCAAAGAGGAGACGGTGCGCAAGGATTGCTTCGAGATCATGAAGATAATGAAACAGGTGACTAAGGAGGAGCCGAAGATGTGGGGTTCGAGCATCGTGGGCTTCGGCAGTTACCACTACAAAGGCAAAAGCGGCCGTGAGGGCGACTGGATGCTGACGGGCTTCTCGCCTCGTAAACAAAACCTGACGTTGTATCTCATGGGCGGCTTCGACACACACAAAGACCTGCTCAAGAGACTCGGTAAGTTCACAACCAGCGTGGGATGCTTATACATCAAGAAACTGGAAGATGTAGATAAAAAAGTCTTGAAAGAACTGATTTCCGAGTCTGTGAAAAGAATGAAACTACTCAGTACATGACGGTGCAAAAAGACACGGAAGGCAACGAGAAAAAGTATCTTCACAAATTCGCAGACTTCACAAATAAGCGCGTATTGGAAATCGGATGCGGCGAAGGGAGGCTGACCTGGAAGTACGCGCCCGCTTCCACCCTAACGGTTGGAGTTGATCCGGACCACGACGCGTTACGCGTCGCCCTGATCGATTCCCCATCCGAGCTGAATCGCAAAGTCCACTTCGCCCGCGCGCAATCGGAAAACCTCCCCTTTTCAAAAGAAATGTTCGACCTTGCCGTGCTGGCATGGTCGTTCTGATGAATTCAACATGAGGGCATGGTTCATGCCCTGAGTGAAATTCGGCGCGTGCTGATTCCCAACGGAATCTTGATTGACCTGCGTCCCATGTTGGATCGCTGGAGGATCGAAGTCGTTTCTGCGCGTGCGGTCAGAGAGACAGGCAGAGTTCAGGATTATGCGCTTGGGCTCGAGGACGATGAAGCCGCTAACCAAACCTTAACACGAGCGGAGACTGATGGCTGGTTTAATCGCGACGAGAGCGAGTTCTTTTCGTATTCTTATTCATGGGATACGCCCAGCGAAATGGAAGAATGGATCCAAGAGGAATGGAACGACTTCATCGGCTTGGACGAAGAATCCAAACAAGCCACACGCTCGGCATGGGCGCTGGGCGATGCCGACAGCCGAGTCCGCTTGAGGATAAAGATGTTGATCAGCCGCTGGAAGGTTATTAAATAGCTATGATCGAAAAAGAGATATCAATCCGCTCAAATGACGTACAACTCTCAGGCACGATCTGCCTGCCCAAAGAGACAGGGCGCTTCCCAGCAGTGCTAATGATCCACGGCAGTGGTCCGCTCGACCGTGACGAAAACATGAAGGCACAGCAACTCAATGTTTTCAACACCATCGCCCATCATCTTGCAAAGGAAGGTTTTGCCAGCCTGCGATATGACAAACGCGGGTGCGGAAAAAGTGGCGGCAATTTTTACAAGACGGGTCACTTCGACCTTGTGGAAGACGTAGTCAACGCGTTCGACGCTTTGAGTCAAATGGAATTTTGTGAAAAGGTTTTTGTGCTGGGTCACAGCGAAGGCTGCATCATTGCCCCACAGGTGAGTTTGAAGCGCACAAGCATCGCGGGATTGATTCTGCTCTGCCCATTTGCAGATACCATCGAATCTGTTCTGATGAAACAGGCGGCGCAACTGGAGAAGGAATTCGAGCACAGCGGTTTCTTCAGCAAAATGCTCTCGAATATTCTGGGGGCGAATGTGAAAAGCCAGAGGAAACTGATCGACAGTATCAACTCTTCGAACGCGGAATCGATGAGAAATCACTTTCAGAAAGTACCCGCCAAATCTTTCCGTGAACTCATGTCCCTCGATCCGCGTTCGATCTTCAGCCAGGTCACACAGCCCATGCTGATCATCGGCGGCGAAAAAGATCTGCAATGCGAGCC
>DAOTZF010000241.1:0-2485 GCA_034434415.1 Anaerolineales bacterium
CAACTCGCGGCACTTCTCCACGATCTGGATGATTGGAAGTTCAACGATGCGGGCGATGAAACCCCGCGTCGCGCCAAGGGTTGGCTTGAGTCGCTGAACCTCGACCCTTCCACCGTCGACGCAGTGTGCAACATCATCAAGCACATCTCCTTCAAAGGCGCAAACGTGGATAACAAAATAGACTCGCTCGAAGGATTCATCGTCCAAGACGCCGACCGCCTCGATGCCATCGGCGCGATTGGCATCGCGCGCGCGTTTGCTTATGGCGGGTACAAAAATCGTCCCCTGTATGATCCTGCCTCCTCCCCACAATTGCACACTTCATTTGAAGAATACAAGAACAGCAACAGCGATACGATCAATCACTTCCATGAAAAATTATTGTTGCTCAAAGACAAGATGAATACCGCCACCGCGAAACAAATTGCAGAACAAAGACATGAAGTGATGGTGCAATTCCTGAACCGTTTCATCGACGAATGGCAAGGGAAAGACACGGAGAAATGAACTGAACCCCGGAACGCGGACTTTAGTCGGCTGGTTTAGAAGACTGAAGTCTGCGCTCCGAGTTTCAAACAAATTCTCATGATCACTCC
Source organism: Anaerolineales bacterium (assembly GCA_034434415.1). Taxonomy (GTDB): domain Bacteria; phylum Chloroflexota; class Anaerolineae; order Anaerolineales; family Villigracilaceae; genus Defluviilinea. Next base: position 597 of record DAOTZF010000241.1, read on the forward strand.
CCTCCTCCTCCGCGTCTACGCATGGATGCAAACCCGCTACCCTGAAGTGCTTTGGCGCGGCGACGCATCACGCCGCGAGATCGCGCTGACGTTTGACGACGGTCCGCATCCGCGCGACACGCCGAGGGTGCTGGATGTGCTGGCAAAGCACGGAGTCCGGGCAACGTTCTTCCTGATTGGTAAGGACGTAGAGCAAGTGCCTCATCTGGTAAAACAGATCCACGAGTGCGGACACCAACTTGGAATCCATTGTTATCGTCATATCCCGTTTCCCCTCGAAGATACTCAAACTCTGTTAAAACAACTCGAACACACGAGAAATCTCATCGCAACCGCTGCCGGTATCTCACCAAATGAACTGAAGGACGTTCGCGCGCCGTATGGGTGGTTTACAAAGGGAACCTTAGCCCTGCTGGGCGAATGGGGCTACCGCCTCGTGATGTGGAATTGCATCCCGCCGCATTTTTTGCAACCCTTAAGCTGGACGATCCAACAGGTCATGGACTCCTCTCTGCCGGGTTCGGTCATCGTCCTGCACGACGGTCACGGTCACGGTACCCTCGCCGAGCATATCGTGGAAGTGGTCGTGCCAAAACTCAAATCACAGGGGTTCGAGTTCGTCACCGTTCATGAAATGCAAAACAGGAAAAACAAATGAAACTCATCAGCATCAATATCGGACAAAAGCGACAACAACAAAACGGTGAAAAATTGGAAACGACAGGAATTTACAAAATGCCCGTCGCAGGAAAAGTGAGAGTCACACCACTCGGCATTATGGAGGATTTCATCGGCAGTCCCAAACATCATGGCGGACCCGATCAGGCGGTGTACGTCTACGGCGCGGCGGAGTATGCGTGGTGGTCGAAGGAATTGGGGAAAGAAATTTCAGGCGGCACCTTTGGCGACAACCTGACGATCAGTGATCTTGAAAGCGCGAAGTTCAACATCGGCGATCGTTTGCACATCGGCGATGTGATCCTCGAAGTGACCGCTCCGCGCATCCCGTGCTCGACTCTCGCGACGCGGATGGGCGACACTCAATTCGTGAAGAAGTATCGTCACGCCGAGAGGCCGGGCTTGTATTGCCGCGTCATCGCCGAAGGGGAGATTGAGTCGGGGATGGGCGTGACAGTTCGACCCGTCGAGGGTGAAGCGGTGCGAATGATCGAGGTCTTCCGCGATTGGTATGAAAAAGATAAAGACGAGTCCACGCTTCGACGATTCTTGCGAAGCCCAATCGCCGTCCGCGCCCGCACGAAGTTGGAAAGTCAACTGGAAAAATTACTGGCAGAAAATTCGCAGTTGTCATTCTAGAAACTATGTTCTATAATCGAGGCGCCCAGAAATTCACTAAAGGAGTTGATTATGGACAGCCTGGATAAAGCCGTTCAAACGCAGTTGGATAACATCCAAAAGAAGACGGGCAAGTCGCTCAAGCAGTTGACCGATCTCGTCAAGAAGAGCGGACTCTCCAAGCACGGCGAGATCCGCGACATGCTCAAGACCAAATTGGGGCTGGGTCATGGTGATGCGAACCTGATCGCGCATACCGCGCTTCAATCGGATGGCGCAACCGCGGCAAAAGGCAAGTCCACCGATGCCGTACTGGATGAAATCTACACGGGTCCGAAAGCGGCGCAGCGTCCCATCCACGAAGCGCTGATGAAACACATCAATAAATTTGGCGAATTCGAGATCGCGCCGAAGAAAGGATATGTTAGTTTGCGGCGCAAGAAGCAGTTCGCGATGATCGGACCGAAAACCAACACGCGCTTCGAGGTCGGCATCAACATCAAGGGTTTGAAGAAAAATTCACGTCTGCTCGAACAGCCCCCGGGAAGCATGTGCAATTACATCATTCCGCTCACCGACGCGAAGGAAGTGGA
>DAOTZF010000242.1:0-2330 GCA_034434415.1 Anaerolineales bacterium
TCGCCTCGCACGAGTTTTGATTTATCGTCCCTGCGTGAGATCTCGCAGACGGGTTCGCCGCTTTCGGCGGATGGATTTGAATATGTATATCGTGAAATCAAAGCGGATTTGCATTTCAACTCCATCGCTGGCGGCACGGACATCAACGGTTGTTTTGCGGCGGGGAGCCCGACCCTGCCGGTCTACGCAGGGGAATTACAAAGCCCGGCGTTGGGGATGAAGATACAGGCTTACGATGAAAACGCAAAGCCCATTTGGGATGAGCAGGGCGAGTTGGTGTGTGAAGCGCCCGCGCCGTCCATGCCGTTGTATTTTTGGAACGACGCCGACGGCTCGAAATATCACAATGCGTATTTCGGAGTCTATCCAAACGTGTGGCGGCACGGTGATTATGTATTGATCCACAAGGACACCGGCGGCGTGACGTTTTACGGCCGCTCGGATGCGGTGTTGAAGCCGTCGGGTGTGCGCATTGGCACGGCGGAGATTTATGCCCAAATGGAGAACCTGCCCGAAATTGCAGACAGCCTCGCGGTGGGACAGAATTATCAAGACGACCAGCGCGTTATCCTGTTCGTCAAACTCACGGCAGGATACACTTTGACCGATGAACTGAAAGACAAAATCAAAAAGAAGTTGCGCGAGAATGCCTCGCCGAGACATGTCCCTGCGCTGATTCTCGAAGCGCCGGAGATTCCGTACACATTGAATATGAAGAAGGTCGAAAGCGCCGTGACGAATATCCTCAACGGTCGAGCGGTGAGTAATCGGGATGCGTTGATCAATCCTGGGTCGTTGGAGTTTTATGAGGGAGTGGCAAAGCAACTCGGTGGTTGAGTAGTCCCGCGTGATTTTCGCGGGACGTATCGAAACCACCAGTAAGTAAAACACTTTTCGTTACAAGATCTCTTTTGTTACTTGGTGGTTTCGATACGGGCTTCGCCCTACTCGACCATCGGGATTTACATGAAAGGAAATGCTCATGCCTTGCAACTGCTGTGAAGTGACAGATAATGCATTCACCGAAGATGAAGCACGGTCGGACCTGAAATATTTCCGCAAGCGTGGACCCGCGAACCAGACGAAGTTGATTCTCGAAGCTGTCCGTTCGCTGGGATTGAAAGATGCCGCGCTTCTCGACGTGGGAGGAGGAATTGGGACGATCCATCACGAGTTGCTGAAAGATGTCGCCAGCGAAGCCACACACGTGGACGCGTCGTCCGCGTATTTGAAGGTCGCCACGGAGGAGGCAAAACGATTGGGGCATGAGGCGCAAGTGAAATTCATCCACGCCGATTTCACCGATGTGGCAGATGAACTTCCGCAGGCGGATGTCGTCACGCTGGATCGAGTCGTGTGTTGTTACCCGAATTATCAGGCGTTGTTGAAGGCGGCTTCATCGAAGAGTAAAAAAGCGATTGCAATAACCTATCCGCGTGAGACGTGGTACATGCGTGTTGCGTTGAAGGTTATCAACTTCTTTCAGCGCTTGCAAAACGATCCGTTCCGTGTATTCCTGCATCCCGTTTCGGAAATGGAGGCGTTGCTGAAAAGCGAAGGCTTTTCGCGCACGTCCGTCCGCCAGTTGTTTGTTTGGGAGATGTCCTTGTATCAGAGATCCTAAAGGTCATCGAGACCTTTAGGATCTGTTTTTTTAACCCTTGACTCTGACATTGTGTCAGAGTGTATATTCCAGGAAAATAAAACTGAATGTTTCGAATCGGTGAATTCTCGAAGTTGACCCGCGTGTCGGTGCGCATGCTCCGGCATTACGATCAGTTGGGTTTGCTTAAACCCTTGCGCACAGATTCTTCGACGGGTTATCGCTACTACTCGGCAGACCAACTTTCGCGGCTCAACCGCATCGTTGCCTTGCGCGACCTCGGGTTTTCACTCGAACAGATTCGCGGCTTGCTGGATGACGACCTGCCCTCTGAGCAATTGCTTGGGATGTTGAAGCTCAAGCGCGCGGAGATTCAGCAGGGGATGCAAGCCGAGCAGATGAAACTGGCGCGATTGGAGGCGCGGATCGGTCAAATGGACGGGCAGGCTGGTGTCACAAAGTTCGACGTTGTCGTGCGTGAGATCGAACCGCAATTGGTCGCAACGCGCCGCGAAGTCGCGCCCGACGATGATCGCATCACGTACATGTTCGAGGAATTGGAAAGATATGTTGATCGGTTCAATGCGCGCGCCGATAAGCCTCCACTGACCATTTATCATGACCCTGAGTATCGCGACGAGGATATTGACGCCGAAGTGGGTGTGCCGTTGACGAAACCGATTCCCGGCACGGACGAAGTCCGTGTGGTCGAGATGCCGCGCATCGC
>DAOTZF010000243.1:0-3490 GCA_034434415.1 Anaerolineales bacterium
AACGAACCGTATTGACCGATGTTGTGCAAGCCGATCCACAAGGCGATGGGAAGGATGGACAGCGCGCCGAAAAGAATCGATTCGCGGACACCTCGCCAGAATTTATCGCGATGCGCGTACAAGATGAACAACCCGCCTGCGGCGATGAGACTAGCTCCAAGATAACGCACAAGCGGCGCGAGAGCAGACATGGCGACCATCCACCAAAAGGCGCGGCGCGAGCGAGTTTGCAGATAGTCCGCGCTTGCGAAAAGGAAGATCATCGAAAACGTGACGAACAACGGCTCGGAGGATATGTTCGCATGGATGCGAATCGCCATGTCGGAAGTGAGGATGAACAAGCCTCCGAGATACACATAAAGCGGTTTGTCGCGGAATGCGAACACCACAAGCGCGCCGTGCAGGAAAATATTGATCGCGAAGAGGGCAATATTCAGCCAGCCGCCCGCGTAGACCACGTCCAGCCCGGTGACTGCGGTCACACCCGCGATCGCCAGCGGATACAGCGGGGGCCACCACAACAACGGACGCCCGGTGTGATCGAAGAAGCCTTTTCCATCCAGAAGATTTTGGGAGACGGAGAGGTATTTCGTCGCGTCCGCTGAAACGCCGGGACCATATTTCGATGTGACAAGCGCGGCAACAAGGGCACCGACGAGCGAGAGCGTGATCATAAACCACAAGTACCGTTTATCCATTGAATAATCCATCTTTTCATTATAATGGACGGCATGAGTTCATGGCATCGCCTCACCATCGAACAGGCGCTCGAATTGTTGCGCGCCAGAAAACTTTCCGCCGAAGAATTGACGGACGCCTGCCTCGAAAGGATCGAGAAACTCAACCCAACACTTAACGCGTTCATAACGGTTATCAATCCGCCATCGACAACCAGCGAACAACCCAAAGTGAAAGGCGTGACGGCTTCGCTGGTAAATTCCCTGCGCGGAATCCCCATCGCTGTTAAGGACTTGTTCGACACGGCGGAAATCCGCACCACCGCGGGGTCGAAATTCTTCGCAGACCATGTCCCAACAACGGACGCGTTCGCGATCGGCAAACTCAAACAGGCGGGCGCGCGCATCATCGGTAAGACGAATACGCACGAGATCGCGCTCGGCGTGACCGGGGATAACCCGCATTTCGGCACGGCGCGCAACCCGTGGGATTCGACCCGCATCCCCGGCGGATCGTCCAGCGGATCGGCGATCGCGGTTGCAACCGGCATGGCATTGGGCGCGCTCGGCACGGATACCGGCGGTTCGATTCGCATCCCCGCTTCGTTGTGCGGAGTGGTGGGATTCAAACCCACGTACGGGCGGGTCAGCTTGCGCGGCGTCTTTCCCCTTTCGTGGAATCTCGACCATGCCGGACCCATCACCACGTCGGTGAAAGACGCGGCGTTGATGATGCTGGTCATTTCCTCGTACGACCCGTTCGACCCGGCATCCATCAAAATGCTGCCCGGCGATTATCTCGGTCACCTCACGGACGACATGGAGGGACGGAAAATCGCGTTCGCGGTCGGCGAATACATCGAAAGCGCGGATGCGGATGTGTTGAACGCAGTTCGTGAAGCCGCCAACGTATTTGAACGCATGAAGTGCAAGATCAAAGAAATAAATATGGATGTGTTGCGCGATGCGGCGATGGCGAACAAGATCACGACTCAAGCCGACGGTGCGGCTGTGCATCGCGACCGTTTGCGCGATCACCCCGATTGGTTCGGCGAGGATGTGCGGCGCAGACTCACAGACGGTGCGAACACAACCTCCACCGAGTACGCGCTGGCGAGGCGGACTCAGGCTGAGATCCGCAAACGATTCGAGGCGTTCTTCGAGACGTATGATTTTCTCATCCTGCCGACCACGCCCATCCCCGCGCCGACGATTCATGGCAATGACGCGGTGGAGCAAGCCGCGCGTTTGACTCGTTTCACTTCGCCGTTCAATCTCGCGGGTCTACCTGCGCTTTCCCTCCCGTGCGGATTCACCCCCAGCGGACTGCCCATCGGCTTGCAGATCGTTTCGCGCGCCTGGGCAGACGCGAAAACACTGAACGCGGGCTATGCCTTCGAGCAGGCAACCGAATGGCACACGAGATTCCCCGCCATGTAATAAGGTGACAGTCATCTTTAAGATGACTGTCACCTTGCTTCTCTCCCATGGAAACCAAACCTCGCTTCTACCTCCCCGAACTGGACGGATTGCGCTTCATCGCCTTCATGCTGGTCTTCGTTCACAACGCGCCTTCGATCTCATCCAGCAAAATTTGGACTGCGCTTCATGAATACGGCTGGATCGGGGTGGACTTGTTTTTCTGCCTCTCGGGGTTCCTGATAACAAAATTGCTTGTGATGGAACATGAACGGACAGGGGAAATCAACATCCGTAATTTTTATTACAGACGGGTTTTACGGATTTGGCCGTTGTATTTTTTCTATCTCGCGATTGGGTTTTTATTTATCATATTTACTGACGGCTGGCATCCAGTATTGGCCAAACATCTTGCGGGGTTGGCGACCTTTACATACGATTTTGTTGTTCTTTTCTTAACTTATAAAGCATTTGCTATATATTTTCATTTATGGACAGTTTCTTACGAAGAGCAATTCTATATTATTATTCCTTGGGTGATACAAAAAGTTTTGCAAAATGCAAGAAGAATAAATTTCCTCTTTATTTTTGTGGTTTTCACTGCTGGAAATTTGATCAGAATAATCTTCATTTACTACAACGCCAAACATCCTGCCATTTATATGCTCCCCATTACCCACTTCGAAGCGATGCTGGGGGGAATAGCAATTGGACTCGGCTTATTTGACGACTTGTCGGTCATCGTGAAGAATTGGATTCTTTTATCATTAGGGTTGGTATTAATTTCCGTAGCCTTTCTTTTGCCGAACGTGCACGAAATTGGTTGGGGCTTAGCTATCACCTACCCTGTCGTTGGATTGGGAATGACCTTAATTGTTATCAGCTTGACAAAAAGTACAACTTCGGGGATCAGCAACTTGTTGAGAAATGATCTTTTGGTCTATTTAGGCAAAATATCATATGGGCTATATATGTTTCACCTTCTTAGCCTTTCAACAAGCATTCTTGTCACCCAAAAACTTTCAAGTCATTTCAACATACCAATTGCATTCCATCAAGTCTTATATTTTTTCATTGGGCTGTCTTTAACTATCCTCTTGTCAATAGCATCATATATTTTCTTAGAAAAACCATTCCTGAAATTGAAAGATAGGTATGGCTATATAATATCGCGAGCTACCTGATACATACAAAAAATGCCTCGCTTGTTGGCGAGGCATTTACATTTACTGACACATTCCTTTACCCGAACTGTAACAACAACATAACGTGGTATCCCAAATGGGGAAGAGGGGATCCGTACAACCTCCAATCGGTGGCTGACAAGCACCTCCCCCGCCTCCCGGCTTTCTCGTGGGAGTAATGCAATTCGGGATGTTCACATTCTGCACCAC
>DAOTZF010000244.1:0-9296 GCA_034434415.1 Anaerolineales bacterium
CGAGTGGCGCCTGCAGCGCCACGTGGCAATCTCCTCGATACAGGCAGTCAGGATGAAAAACAGGAGATTGCTTCGTCGCTTCGCTCCTCGCAACGACATGTGGTTATTTTTCTTCCAGATGTGTTTTCGCGGTATATCGAGCCGCAGGTGGAGGAAGCCGCGCTGGAAGTGTTGACGCTGTGCGGATACGACGTGCGCGTTCTGCCGATCGTCGGGGCTGGGGCGTCACTGCTCTCGAAGGGATTTGTGGACGCGGCGAAGCGTCACGCGCGGAAAACGCTGGAAGCCTTGAACCAGCTCGACCCGGCGCGCGAAGCGTTTATTGTCGGTGTGGAGCCTCCCGAAGTGTATCTTCTCAAAAACGATTTCGTTGACCTGCTTCCCGAACGCGGGGAAGAGATCCGTGCTCGCGCGAAACGAGTCTGGCTGTTGGATGAATTCCTCTTGCGATCCAGGGAATTCGAATCCGTGCGCGTAGGCAGATTGGGAGATACGAAGCAAGATCATGGTGACAAGTTGTATTTTCATCCGCATTGCCACCAGCGCGCGGAGGGACCGTCGGCGGATGGAGTCGCGAGCGGAGCGAATGCCAGCGTTGAGTTATTGCGCACCTGCGGCTTCGATGTGGAGTTGAGCGATGCGGGTTGTTGCGGCATGGCAGGGACGTTCGGGTACGAGGCAGAACATTACGAGGTTTCGATGAGGGTGGGGGAGTTTAGGTTAATGCCGAAAATTCGAGAAACGATACTTGATACTCGGGAGTCGGAAGTCGGTACATCGAATATCGAATATCGCAAGCCGAATATCGTTTCTTCTGGAGCCGCATGCAGGATGCAGGTTCGGCATGGGACGGGTCTCGCGGCGCGGAGTACGATCGAGTGGGTGAGGGAGGCGTTGGTGAATGGGGAGTAGGAAGCGGAAGTTAGAAGGTTTGAAGGTTGGAAGGTTTGGGGCGGGTTCGGGTAAAATTGCGGCAGACGCGTTTGGGTTCCGGTTGTACATAGGAAAGGGATAATGGCTCGTAACGTTTCGGAAGACCGCACCCGTAAGGAAATGATCGACCCGCAGTTGGAACAGGCAGGCTGGTATTTACGCGACCATTCGAAGGTGAAGACTGAAATTTCTCAGCATGGTTGTCTGCTTGCGGGTGTGATGACACCGGTCGAGTTGCTGCGGGGGAGGATGGGGGAAAGCGAGAGGCAGTTCGAGAGGTTGTTTGAGAGTCTGCTTGTCCTGAGTTTTGTCGAAGGGCTGGCGGAGGCGTTTGATGGTCATGCGTAGGGGCGACTCGCCAGGGACTGACTCGCGCCTTGTCTCGCAAGACTCTCGTGCTTCACGTAACGACTGACCGCATTGAAGAGTCGCCCCTACAACGGTTCGTCGAATTGGATAGCGTTATACTCGCCATCATGCTGCACTGGAAAATAAAACTAATCACTGAGGAGTTTTTCATATGGCAAAGGTCAACATCATCGAACAAGGACGCTCTGGCAAGGTGCAATACATCGAAGGCTCTTTGTTTAAAAAGAAGGCATGTGAGTTTTACTGGGAATTCGGCGGCGCCGACACGGTTGCCATAATCTGGTTCCCGAAAAGCGATTCCGAGTGGGATAAAACCTATCCGTGGGCGGTGGGGCGCCGCATGGAGATCGTCAAAGACATGGCGGAACAGGTGCGTAAACAACAAGCGCCCTCGTCCGCGCTCAAGTGGGAAGAGGGAGCCGTGCTGTTGACGAATGGCTGAGAGTAACAATGATCACGAGGAAAGGGAGTACTTTATCAACTTGAAATAATGGGGAGAACGTACTACAGTATGCCTGCGGGTGGCGATGGCTCTGTCTCTGGTTCAAGGAGGCGGTATGCGTTCAACCTTTCAAGCAAAAAATATCAAACCGAATCGGACGGTCATTCTCTGCTTCAGCCTGCTTGTGATTCTCTCGTGCACGTTGGCGGGCGATCCGCAAGTGCAAACACCCGACTCATCCGCGATCGAGACCGATGTTGCCCTGCGGGTGATGTCAACCAGCCTTGCCAACCAGGAAATGACCTTGCAGGCAATGCAGACCGAAATGGCATTTCAGCTTGTGACACCGATCGAAGTTACACCGCCAGCATCGGAAACTGCTCAGCCCTCCCAGGAGCCAACCCAGACAGAAGAGCTGCCTCCGCCGGATCTTGTGCTTGGCATCCGCACCTCGACGAACGCCTTCTATTGTTACCAGCCGCCCTACGAATTGACGATCACCGTCACCGTCAGCGATATCGAACGCGGCATGGCAGTCTATTATCACATCGAAGATAAGTTCACCGGTGTCGAATCGGTGGGGCAGGTGAGCGATCTGCACCGTCGCTCCAGCGATACGCGCAGCGCCACCATCATCGGCGGCGGCAGTGTGGATCAGAATCTGCAATTCCCTCCGCTCATGCATGAATCGTATTTTATTTATCAGATCATCAGTGACGACGGGGATTTCCGCAGTCCCGTGTTCAGCGATATTACCTTCTTTCCATGCGCGCAATGAGTTCTTTTACGACGGGGTTTCTCGTGCGGGTATCATCGCCTTACAGCAATGGGTATTGCCGTATAATCAGCGTGTGAGTCAAAACCCAATAAGGAGAATAACATGGCATACACTTTGGATACAAAAGTTGGCGAGCTTCTGAAAGATACCGGTGCGGTTGAAATTCTTGAAAAATATGCCCCCGGTGTTTCCAAGAATCCCATGGTCGGGTTGGCAAAAGGGATGACCCTGAAAGCCCTCCTTATGATGCCGCAGGCTAAAGAAGCTGGCATCACCGAGGAGATGGTCAAGAAAGTTCTCACAGAGATCAACGCACGTAAGTAAGCCGTTCTAAATCGTTACACAGATCGGAATTTAAGCGCTGGTTCAAACCGGCTCTCTTCGCATTATTGAATCACCGTTCCCTTCCGCCTGTAACCAATTCCTCTCTTCACAACTCGTTGCCCGCTGGTACAATACATTCATGGCTGCACCGGGCTACATCCTCGTCGTAGACGACATACCGGATATCTTGAACCTGCTTGACACAACGCTCAGGTTCAAAGGTTATCGTGTGGTCACCGCGCGCAACGGGCAGGAGGCATTGGATGCGATTCAAATGGAGCGCCCCGCGCTGGTGATCGCCGATATCCTCATGCCCATCATGGATGGGTTCAGCCTTGTCCACCACCTGCGCATCAACCCCGCCACGCGCGATCTCCCGGTGGTCTTTCTCTCCGCAACATACGTCACACCGGAAGATAAGGATTTCGCACTTGCGATCGGGGTGACTCGGTTCATCGAAAAGCCGGTCGATATCGAAACTTTCCTCCCCGCCATTTCGGATATCCTGACCCAAAAGGTGAAACCTGCCCACCAAACCATCAGCAATTTCGAGTTCTATGACGGTTACCGCAAGCGTCTCGAGACGAAGTTGCATCACAAGACCGCGCAGATTACCCGTTCTGAGCATTTGCTCAACACCTCGCAGGACGAGGCGGAAAAACAAACGATCGCGCAATCGCTGGAAAGCGCCCGCGCCGAGCGTGACGAGATTCTAAAATTGCTCGAACAGATCCACAAACAAATGGATGATTTCAGAAAACCCGAAATAAAGTAAAACACTCGCCCCGAATTTTGGGGCGAGTGTTTTACTTCCATACAAAGACTAATTCGCTGGTTTGGGGGAGTGTGATCTCTATGCTTGCTGGGTCTGCCGCCCCACAACGCCCGCTCTTGCAGTTGCAATTGGCATCCATGGTGTTGCTGGTGCATGAAATGGAAACGTAGCTTACCCTCCACGTGCCAGATAAATTCGCCGGGAGGTACGCATAAAAACGACCCTCGTTGTCTGTGCTGGCATCCGTGCGGTTTGTCCCCTGCTCGATGGCAAACCCAATTCCAGATACGGGAACTCCCAGTTCCGTTTTTACAACGCCTGTGATGACAGTGGCATTTTCAGGTTCGACGATCTCCAGAGGCGGTCCATCGTATTCACCCGCGACAAGTTGACGGAGCACCCACCCGAAGATCCCCTCATTATTTGCAACATATAACCACTCGCTGTCGCGTGATACGCCGACCACTTCAAGCGCTGTGCCCTGTGCCATCACGCGGCTCACTTTGAACAACATGCCGGGTCCTACGCGCAGGTTGACATTCTGTGCAGTGGTCTGCACAAAATATGTGTTGGCGACCTGATTGCCGGGTGTCAATTGCGGCTCACTCGTTGGCGTTGCAGATGTCGCGTTGACTGTCGGCGTGGCGGCAGAGTCCGTCATGGCGGCGAACGTCACTGCCACGACGGTTTGCACTTCGCCGGGGGATGGCGTCTCTGCCGGCGCGCCGCACGAGGCGATCAATAATGAGGTCAGGCAGAGCAGGCTGACCGTTCGTATGAATCGCATGTAAGTCTTTCCGCTATTTCACTTTTAGGTTCACGATCCCGTTGAACGCGAGCGCGACCCATTTTCCTTTTTCGAACTCAACCCAAACACTCTTCGATTGAAGGCGCCGTCCACTGAATGTTTTCCCTTTTTGCAACTGCCCGACGATGGCGTATTCGACGCCCGGTCCGTTGCGGACGTTCAATAGATCGGAGGTGACTTCAAATGTCAATGTGGATGGAATTTTCACCGCGTCGGGGAGGTCGGCGCTGACCGCTTCATTCGACGGGGAACCTGAATTGGCGGTGGAAAAATATGGCATCGGGTCGACGTATCCCTTGTACGGCGGATTCTCACCGTCGATCTTCAACCCGAAATGCAAATGCGGGCCGGTGCTTGCGCCGGTGTTGTTGCTGTATCCGACCACCGCGCCGGCTTTCACCTTTTGCCCCGCCGCCACCGCCGCGCTGGCAAGATGAGCATAATACGTGTAATAGGTTTTGCTGCCGTCCACGTGACTCAATTTGACGTAATTGCCGTAGCCGCCGTTCTCGAAGCCGACAAGCGATACCGTTCCCGCCACTGCCGAATTGACCGGGGTGCCGTTGGGGATGCCATAGTCAATGCCGTTGTGACCGGGAAAACCCCACTTCTTGTAAATATCCGGGTTCTCGCCGAACAACTGGGTGATGGGTCCGTTGACCGGGACTATCAATTTGATCGCCATGTTCCTCTCCTCTCGTGATGTGGTTTTGGCTATGATAACACACGGAAATATCAACGCGATGCGCTCAACGCGTACGCGGCAATGCCGAAAGCCACCGCGGCGTTGAACGATTTCTTCTCCCCACGCATAGGGATGAAAAAGATCTTCTCGCACAAGTTCAGCAGTTCGGGATCCACGCCAGTGACCTCGTTGCCGACGATCAGTACGGTGTCGGTTTTTGTTTTCTTCATTCCATGGATGGATGACGATTTTTCGTTTTCTTCCAACCCGTAGATCTTCCAGCCTTCCACCTTCAGACCTTTGACGAGCTTCACCGCATCTTTGTGATATGACCACGGCACAGAATCTTCAGCGCCGAGCGAGGTCTTTTGTACGGCGTCATTTTCCGGCGTGGGGGTGATGCCGCATAGGTACGCGTGCATGAATCCGAACCCCTCCGCGCTGCGTAAAATGGAGCCCACATTCCACGCCGAACGGATGTTGTCGAGCAGGACTGCTGATCTCCCGCGCCCGGAGGAAGAAGGGTCGGGTGGTTTCTCAAAAACCAGGTCGTGAGTCAACACAATGCGAGTCTCTCCCATGCAGGACGGGCAACGCGTTCCTTGTGCTTGTCCAGTCACAAGCGGGTATCGCAACCCGCAACTCTTGCAGACTCGTATATCAAATGTTTGTCCGCGCATCGGGTATGATTATACACAGCATGAAATTTATTCTGTTCAACAAGCCGTATGGCGTGCTTTCGCAATTTACCGATGAAGGCACAGGACATCCCACGCTTAAACAATTCATTGATGTGCCGGGTGTTTACGCGGCAGGGCGGCTTGACCGCGACAGCGAAGGTTTATTGCTCCTCACGGATGACGGCGCGCTTATAAAAAAAATTTCCGACCCGAAGCACCACATCGAAAAAACGTACTGGGTGATGGTCGAGGGCGAGCCAACGGCTGAAAAGCTGACTCAACTGGAGAACGGGATTCAACTCAAAGATTATCGGACTCGTCCTTGCAAAGCCCGCCTCATTCCGGATCCCAATTTGCCTGCCCGCCTCAAGCCGGTGACGCCTCACGGTCCCACCGCGTGGATCGAGATCAAACTCCGTGAGGGGAAGAAGCGGCAGGTACGTCACATGACCGCGGCAATTGGTTTGTTCACTTTACGGCTGTTGCGCGTCGCCATTGGTCCCATTGAGTTGGGAAAGTTGGAGTTAGGTCAATGGCGCGAGCTGACTGCCGACGAGGTCCAGTCTCTAAAAAAGTGAGCGGGTTATAATTTTCAAATGCGATTGCTTGTCGTTTTTACGATTCTTTATATTCTAATATCAGCTCTGTCATTCACCTCGACGGTGCAAGCGAAGCCTTCTCAAGCGGATTCGGCGTATGACCTGATTAATGCGGTCAATGCACTTCGTGCCTCCTACGGTTTACCCGCGTACAGCATCAACTCCATTCTGATGTCTACTGCCCAGGCACAGGCAGAGTTCATGGCGGCAACCGGCACCGTGACCCATTACGGTCCCGGCGGAATCGGTGTGACAGATCGTTTGCTCGCGGCGGGTTATCCGCTCGCCGGCGACCTCTCGCTTGGCGGGTTTCGTTCCGAGAATATCACAGGCGGCAGTGAAAGCATGACCGCCCAAACCGCGGTTAATCAGTGGACCGGCGACGCGCCGCACTTGAACACGATGATATCACCCGACCTTACAGAGATCGGCGCAGGTGTTGCCGTTGCGAACGGGCGCGTGTATTACGTGATCGATTGTGCGCGCCCTGCCACAGGCGCCGCGTCAACTGTCCCTTCGGGGGAGGCGGTCATTCCTGTTGTGGTCATCAGCACGCCGAATGAAAATGGGGAGGTGCTTCATGAAGTGCAAGCAGGTCAAACACTATGGCAGATTGCCATTGAGTACGGCGTCAAGATCGACGAGATTAAGAGTCTGAACAATCTGACGGATAACACGATCTACCCCGGTGAGACACTGCTGATCAAGGTGGAGGCGATTGGCGCGACCGCGACTCTCATGGCATCACCCACCGTTGCTCCGACGATTTCGCCGACTGCTCCTGCTACTCTCACGGCTGTGCTCAGAGAATCAACCTCCACTTTGGAATCGAGTCCTTCGCATGACACGCCTGATAACACGGCGATCATGTCGCTTGTCATCGGTTTGGTCGCGCTGGCGCTCCTTGCAGGAGGGTTTGTTGCCTGGCGCGGCGAGTCTAAAAACGAATTGGGCTAAGTACGGAAGAAAATCACACCGGTCAAGTTACAAAATATTCCCCTTTGAATTTCACTTGCAGGTTACACTTCAGCCCGAATGATCCGACTGATCATTGGAGATGATTACTATGAGCGATATTCACATTGATGCGCTTCTTCCACAGGAAATGGCGGCGCGTGCCGAGTACTTGGGCGTTCGTAAAGCAGAAATGCCGTTCCTCAAGATGTTCATGCTGTCTGTCCTGGCGGGCGCGTTCATTTCACTCGGTGCGATCTTCGCCACCACCGTCAGCGCGGGGAATATTGTGATTACCCCGGCAGAAGGTGTCGCCTACACGGCTGCATTGCCATTTGGTGTGACGCGTTTACTATCCGGTCTTGTGTTCTGCCTGGGCTTGATCCTTGTTGTGGTGGGCGGTGCGGAATTGTTCACGGGTAACAACCTGATCGTGATGGCATGGGCAAGCGGAAAAGTGACGGCAGGCGCGGTGTTGCGTAACTGGCTCGTTGTGTATGTTGGAAATTTTGTTGGCGCGGTTGGTACAGCTGTACTGATGTTATTTACCCGGCAATATACGTTCGGTGGAAACGCGGTAGGCATCGCCGCGCTCCGCACTGCGGCAGTCAAATGCGACCTGGAATTCGTTCAGGCGGTGGCGCTTGGCATCTTGTGCAATGCTCTGGTTTGTTTGGCAGTCTGGATGAGTTTTAGCGCGCGAAGTACCATGGATCGAATCATTTCGATCATCTTTCCGATCACAGCTTTTGTGGCCGCTGGCTTCGAGCACAGCATTGCGAACATGTACTTCATCCCGTATGCATTGCTGGTCAAAATGTTCGACCCGGCGTTTGTTACCTCCGTGGGCGGGAGTGTTGCGAATCTCGATGCTCTGAACTGGCAGGCATTCTGGTTCAACAATCTTCTGCCGGTGACCATCGGCAACATCATCGGCGGCGCGGTGTTGGTGGCGGCAATCTATTGGGCGATCTACCTGCGTCGTACTGATTCATAAAGAAAGGATAAATCATGAAAGCATATGTTTTGATCAAAGTTCGCGCGGGAGAGGTGAAGGAAGTTGTTCGTCATTTGCGCAAAGCTCAAAATGTCGTTGAAGCCAACATGACGTTCGGTCCGTATGATGCTGTGGCAGTGCTGGAAGCGCCGGACGTCAACAAGATCGGCTCGATGATCGCCACTGTCGTCCAGCCCATTCCGGGCGTGGAAGAGACAATGACCTGCCTCGCTGTCGAGATTTAAGAATCAAAAAGGCGGCGCGATTTCGACACGCCGCCTTTCACGGATTTTTATTGGGGGAGTTGAAAACGCATGATTCGATTGTTTCCAGGGTCGGTCACCCAAACGAATCCAGACGGGTCAACAGCGATGCCGGAGGGCAAACCGAACTGGTCGATGCCGCCTCCGAAATCACCCCACGTGCGGACAAATTCACCTGAAGAGGTGAACTCAATTACACGGTACCCCTCAGGGTCGGTTATGAAAACGTGATCGTTTCCATCGACGGCGATGAACGGTTTGTTGTCGAGTGATTGCCCGAACCAGCCATTCACGTCCCATTGTGCGAGAGGCTCGAAGAAGAGTCCTCCGTCACTGGTTTCAACGCGGATGAACGATTGGATGCGTTGATTCCACGTGTCGGTCACGTACACGGTGCCGTCGCTTCCCACCGCGACACCAACCGGCTCGTCGAATTGACCGGGGTCGAATCCCCCGGAGCCGAACTCTGTGAGGTAGTTCCCATCCTTGTCGTACACAACAATCCGTTTGTTTCCGGTGTCTGCGACGAAGACCCGCCCATCGGAATCCACTGCAATGCCTCGCGGTCCCCAGAAGTAATATTCCGACTCAGGGAAATCGGGTGAGGGCTGGCCGAACTGCCCCCACATTTTTATTGCGCGCCCATCCCGTGAAAATTTTTGTACGCGATGATTCCAGGTATCGGTCAC
>DAOTZF010000245.1:0-3273 GCA_034434415.1 Anaerolineales bacterium
AAGGAGTACTATCTGAAAATGATGGCACCCGTTGCGCCGCACGTCACCGAAGAATTGTGGACGAATCATATGGGCAAGCCATACTCGATCCATCAGCAGATGTGGCCCCAAGTGGACGAAGCCGCCGCAAAGGAAGATGTGATCGAGATCCCTGTGCAGGTCAATGGCAGGGTACGCGACAGAGTCACCGTCCCGGTGGACGCGAGCGAGGATGAGATCAAATCTGCCGCGCTGGCGAGTGAAACAGTGCGACGGCATATGGAAGGCAAGGATGCGAAGAAGGTCATCGTTGCGCAGAAGCGATTGGTGAACATCGTGGTTTGATGTTCCGAGTTCGATAATTTGGATGTATGCGGCAGGTTCTGTATGAATGGGAACCTGCCGCATTGTTTTCCTACCAGAGTACTACTTCAAGCGTGATATGTTTCCTCCGCAATCTTTCTGCAACTTCGCGGCAACTTTCCTGTAACGGAGGATTCGTTCATCGAGTCATACAATGGAAGTGAGTTCGTTCCAGCGCTGATCCTGTGTGGCGATTCTGTCTGGTTGTTCGTTGAATCGAATGGGGCGGGGGAGAGGAATCGGCGCGTGGAAAAAACGAGGCCATCACCAACATCATTTCAATACTGCCGGCTGGCTTCGATTTCGCACCATTAATTTATGAGGAGAAATGAACATGAGATCCAAACGCCTGTTTCAAGTCTTTGTCCTGATCACTTTGTTCTTCAGTTCGCTCGGGGGTGGTCAATCCGTTGCAGCCAGTTCCGCCGCTGCACCTGTACAGGACCCAATCGTTATCAACCGCAACCTGAATATCTGGGATGCCACCTTCATCGGCTTTGTGAATGCGAGTATCCACGAAAAGTGGTTTCTCGAGTTGACGGAGCCGCATAATTTTGAGGTGAAAGCCAGTACCGTTGCCGGGGATCTGGTGCCCTTGCTGATTCTCCTGGATTCGAATAGCGTCGAAATTGCGAGAGGCACTGGCTCTTTAATCACATCGCAGTCCGCCGGAAGTTATTACGTTCAGGTTCAACCGGAATCGGGTGGTGGATTTTATTTCCTCACGCTTCGGGATGTTGCGGTCACTCAACCATCCGCCTCAACGGTAGTTAACCCCGCAAACCTGAATGTGGGAGAAACTTCCACCGCCACCGTCAGTTTGAATAATGTTCCTGCAGAGGGATATACCAGCGCCGAGTTCACCTGTGTGTATGATGCCACCCTTGTTCACGTTAGCAACATCGTCGCCACCAATCTCTTCGGTGCAGACCCGGCGGTGGCGATCAATGATCCACAAAACGGCGTATTCATCGTCGCCATCGCAGGCACGAATGGCAACAAGGCAAACACGAGCGGACCTGTGTTCACATTCACGTTGACTGCTCTTCAAGCCGGGCAGACGAACATACTTTGTTCTGCGCGCGTTTCCACGGGTGACAATGTGCTGACCGACCTTCCGTCCACAGGTAGCACACTCACAATTGGTGGGACAGCTCCTACAGCCACCCCGATCGAATCGCCTACGTCAACTCCTACACAAATTGGAGCGCCGACCTCCACGGCTACAACTCCGCCGTTGGAATCGCCCACACCAACTTCCACTACACCTCCCGTTGAATCGCCTACACCAACATTGACTTCCACGCCGGTCGAATCCCCGACACCGACACTGACCGCAACGCCGATCGAATCGCCAACCCCAACTGTAACGTTCACGCCTGTCAGTTCTCCCACGCCCACCACTTCGCCGGATGGCACACTGACCGGTCAAGTCATTGCAAGCAAACCGGTGACAGTATCCTTGTATTCAGGGAATGTACTAGTCACATCGGTGAATGCAAACCCGGATGGAACCTTTAGCCTCACAGCTCCCGCCGGCAGTTACACGGTTGTCGCTACAGCAAGCGGATTCCTATCTGCACAGGGCTCTGCCAATATCCTCCCCGGCAGTACGACCACAAAGCCCACCATCAACCTGCTGGCGGGCGACCTCGATGGCAATAATGTCATCGATCAATTCGATGCGTTGACCATCGGCATGAGTTACAACACCGCCACACCCTCTGCCGCGGACCTTAACAACGATAACCTCATCAACGTGTTGGATCTTGAACTCCTGGCGCAAAATTACCGGGAT
The DNA here is from genome assembly GCA_034434415.1 of Anaerolineales bacterium. Taxonomy (GTDB): domain Bacteria; phylum Chloroflexota; class Anaerolineae; order Anaerolineales; family Villigracilaceae; genus Defluviilinea. The sequence goes on from DAOTZF010000245.1 coordinate 2,141, forward strand.
ACCGGTCCATCAGTTTGGGAGTAAGTAGAAAAATATTCTGGGCGCACACAGCATGTGTGCGCCCAGAATTTCGGAGTGATTTGTGAAGAGATTGATTCCGCAACTTCTGGCAATTTTCATTGCCCTTGCAACCTTCACCAGTGTCAAAGCACAATCATCAGAAACCATCTGGTTAAGCGCCGTCACAACAGCATATAAAACCGGAGAAACTGTCGTTGTCACGGTCAACGCCGCCTCTGCCACAGCGGTGCAGGGATTCACATTTCAGATTCGCTATGACCCTGCATGCCTGCGCCCGGTCAATGCCGCAAGCCCTATTCCCGGGATGAACGGTTTGCAATTGCCCCAGATTTCTGGTCTGGTGGACGGTTCGTATGCCAGCACCACGCCTCAAACCGTGAATGGTGTGCTGGCAGAAGTGCGATTCACCGCGCTGCAGGGATGCCAAACCAGTCTGTATCTTGAAAGTGCCGCGCTGGCAGTCCGTGGTGCGGATGGCTTTGCCGCCCCGCTGCCAAGTGTACTGGTCGGCGAAAGAAATGTTTCATTGATTCTTGACAGCGAAGTGGGAGTGGCACAACCCCCGGTCGATTCGGGATCGATCCTTTTGCTCGAGCCGCCTCCGGCGGAAAGCGGATTCCCGTTCTGGCTGGTGGGGATCGCGGTGGGACTTCTGGTTGTGCTGGGTTTGTTTGGCATCTACAAAGTGTTTCGAGCCGGAGGCTCGTGATGAAGAACGGCGTCCGATTTGAGGAAGGCTGGGGAGGGCGAATCAGGCATCCCGTGGAAGGAAGCGAGGAGTCATGTCGAAGCATCTGAAGCGTTTTTCCCGCGTTGCGATCATCCTGATTCTTTTGACGTTGCTGGCGCCGGTGCATCAGCCCGTGTATGCCGCGCCGCCTCTTCCGCCAGCGGATATGTTCCAATTGCCCTGGGAACTGGGGAAATCGTGGGTCGCGTACGATGGATTCGATAATGGGCTTCGCAGACATTTAGGAAGCCCGCACAATTATCTGAACGGCGGCGCGATCGATTTTGCTCCGCACCCGAATATGCAGAAAGGGGAGGACACTTCTAGTGCGTGGGTGACTGCCGCGGCGGCGGGAACAGTGGTTGAGATTTCAAAATGTCAT
>DAOTZF010000246.1:0-1845 GCA_034434415.1 Anaerolineales bacterium
AAGTCATAGCGGAATCCGTCAAAGCGAATCTCTTCGATGAGCCAGCGAGCAAGATTGATGAGTTCATTGAACACGTACGGGTTGCGATGCGAGAGGTCGGGCATGTCGCCGAAGGTCATCTCGTCCCACGATTCGTATTTGCTCGGGTGGAAACATTCCCAGTTGCGCGCGAACTTTCCGCTTTTCGGCGTGAACAGCGTCCAGCGCATCTGGTTGAGGATCGGATTCAACTCCTGCGCATCCGCCCCGGAGTTGTGATTGAAGACCATGTCCGCGATCACGCTCAACTTGTGGCTGTGCGCGGCTTGGATGAGGGATTCCAACTCGGCGCGCGTGCCGAACCAGGTGGGAACGCCTCCCTTTTGGTCGAACTCGCCGAGATCATAATAATCGTAGGGGTCGTAGCCCATCGAAGGACCCGCCAAGTTCGCGGCTTTGTGCGCGGGCGGCAGCCACAGCGACGTGAACCCAGCCTTCGCAAGCGCGGGGACTTGTTCGCGGATGTAGTTCCACCATTGGAATTCCTTGCCCTCCGCGCGAGGACAGTCCCAGTAGAAGGTTTGCATCATGACGCCCATTGAAGTGTGCTCCTGAAATAAGTTGAAAGTATTTTACCCCGAGAGAAGAAAAGACTGGCGAAAGTTCACCAGTCTGATATAGGCAAGATTTGGCTACTCTTTACGACCAATAGCACATACTATCCCTTCACCAAATTTTCATTCAAAACTGCTTCGCGGAACGCGTTCAAATCTGCGAGCATCCGTTGAATCCGCTCGGCATGGGCGTTGATTTCTTTTTCCATTTCTTCAGGGGTTGCAGGAGTAATCTGTCCATCAATGTATTCCAGCCATTCAGAAGCATCGCGCTGGTTGCGCCAAATCCCTTTGGGAGATTTGATCAACACCATGATGCGTAATTCCGAAACAGCCACGTCCTCCACAACGCCGAGCCAGTGCTGTACTCTCACAATAACTCCATGTTTGAGCCATTCAGGTTTATTCATCGTCAACCCATCCATTGGTAAGCAACCTTTCTGCGAGCTTGATCGCTTCGCGCCGAGATGTTGGGTTACTTCAACCGATACACGCGCGTCTCATATGGGCGGAGCGTGATTCGCCGAATATCCTCATCGTCCACATTGTAGTTGCTGATGAGCAACTCGTGGCTCGTGAATGAAATATTTTTGGGCAGTTCGAATACCGGGGTATTCCAGCTGAAATTCAATATCACCAGCAGGCGATCCGCGTCCAGCGTGCGGGTGAAGGCGTAGATTTCCTCGTGGTCATTGAGAATCAAGTCGTACGTGCCATAGACGAAGACGGGATTCTCCTTTCGCAACTGAATTAGTTTTTTGTAATAGTGGAAAATTGAATTCGGGTCTGCCAGCGCCTGCGCGGCGTTGATCTTTTTATAATTCGGGTTGACCTTAATCCATGGCGTGCCGGTCGTGAAGCCAGCCTGCTCGTCGGCAGTCCATTGCATGGGCGTGCGCGCGTTGTCGCGTCCCTTGGCGTGGATGAGGTTGAGAATCTCTTTCGCATCCCTGCCGCGCTCAGTCACTTGTTCGCGGTACATGTTCAGGATTTCGACATCGCGGTAATCCTCAATCGAGTCAAAGGCGACGTTGGTCATGCCGATCTCTTCGCCCTGATAAATGTACGGAGTCCCTTGCAAGAGATGCGTGAACGTGGCGAGCATCTTGGCGGACTCCACGCGAAACTGCGAATCGTTCCCAAAGCGCGAGACAGCTCGAGGCTGGTCGTGATTCGCAAGGTAGATGCTGTTCCACGCGCGGTCCTCGAGTCCCTTTTGCCAGCGCGTCATCACCGACTTCATGTCGGTCAA
>DAOTZF010000247.1:0-24450 GCA_034434415.1 Anaerolineales bacterium
CTTACAGCACTTTGGCTTGAGTTCGATCCTTGAAATGCCCCCGCTCGCGAAGCCCGAGGAGGAAGAGTCAAAGCAGGATGAGTTGTTGAAGGGGTGAAGTAATATTCCCTCTAGGCGCATACCGTCAGTGAAAATGATCTTACGGGGAATTTATTTGTGCTAGGAGAAGTCTTTTTAACGAATTAAGTTATCCCCTGGAAGAGAACGCTAAAACGGGCGTGGATTCTGGTTGGGAGTATGAAAAACTTCTAGCCATGCTGCGCGATGGTAAGCCGTTTCGTTGTTTCGCGATATAAATTATCTATCTCCATCCCTGAAAAATACCAGCTTCGGTCTTGACGCACAAGACAGTTGCTGCACGCTGTGTTGGGCAGCGCTCTTACATGGCACCTAGCACAACTTCCGGGTGATGGAGGTAATCCTGCACCGTTTCATAAAATCTGCCCATGTGGATTCCATCCATGACAGCATGATGCCCTTGTACGCTTAGCGGCATTTTCAATGTGTCGCTCTCCTTGAAGTATTTTCCCCACGCAAAGCGGGGGATAGAATCCGCTGGGTGTAAATGCATTGGATGGCTAAAACTTGTGAATGATACCCAAGGTATGGGGCTCATGTACAGCACATCATCCTTCTCGGGGTTGCCTTCCACATCCGGACGTGCTTTCACATTCGCAATATTCTTTTCAGCCCTCCTTGCAAACTCGGAAAAATTCTCAACATACTCAACGGCACAAAAGCTAAAAAGATCTTTGTCAATCAATATTGAAAAACCAGGGTTCACGATCTCGTGCTCTACAACTTGATCCCCTCGAATGCGATGCCTGAATTCTGGAATTGCATTCGAAGCCCGAGAGATGACGTACACCATGGATACGGTGAACGAATATCCATCGCGCTTCACAAATGGATAAAATGCCGTCATATCGACGTTTACACACATGCTGAAGTGTGGGTGGTTAAAAGTACTAAATAATCTAAAATGATTGCGTCGAGACCAAGCCTGCATATCAATATAACGCATATTTCACCTCTTGCTCAGTAAACGCACTTCAAATGCATGGTTGTATCCCTATTCCGCTGCCCAACTAGGGGTTATACCGCCTGCCATCCGTATAACGTCTTATGGGCGGCGGTATAACGTCCTAAATGGTTTTCGGATGTTATACCGCTAAAAATTAATATAGATTAAGATTATATCGATTCGTTTTAGACAGGTCAACACGGAAAACGCCTCCAACCCTCCGCTCCTCCTCAATTACTAATAACCCTTCTTTTTCCCTCACCCCTTCACATACGACATCTTTTCCGAGATCAACCCATCCTTTAGTTTGAACACATCCACGCCGCGGACGTGACCCTCGCCCCACGTGTACCTCCAGCGCATCACACAGCGGTTGCCCATCCCGAAAATTTCCTCGATCTCGATGTGCGCGTTCGGCGACTCGCGGAAGAAATCCCGCCAAAATTGCGTCACTGCCGCCTTGCCTGCATACATCGTCCCATCTGGCGAAGGATTCGTGTTCTCAAAGACGGTGTCGTCGCTCGCCAATTGCATCATCCCTTCCACGTTATGGCGGTTGAACGCGTCATTGAATTGCATCACAGTTCTTACTGAGGCTTCGATCTTTGACATATTTGCTGGGCTCATGGAAAACCTCTCCTTGTAGGGGCGACCCGTTAGGGTCTGGTAATGTGTCGTACTCTCGCTTTACGGGTCGCCCCTACGCAATCATTATTGCGCATCTTCCGCCAATAGCCAGATATCCTGAACCGGGTCGTACCGCAGCTGGTAATCCGTTTGCAAGCGCTCACTGCCCGCGATTAAATTGTAGCTGAACTGAGAGCCGCGCAGAATCATCTCATCCGATCTTCGAAAAACGATTCGCCGCGCCTTCTCGTCGCCTTCAGATCCCCAGCCCGCCATCGAAAACTCAAAACGCGGCTCGCCCCTGAACTTCCCGTCTGCGCCCAGCGCCACCGACCAAACCTCCGATTTGCGCGCCAGACCGAAATACAAACGCTTGCCCTTCGTCCGGTTGAAGACCGCCATGCCGAACGCGTCGACGCCATCGAGTTGCGAAAGCACCTCGCCTGTCTGCGCATCGACCTGATAAATGATGCCAAGCTCTTCCGTGCGCGAGGAGCCCGCGATCGAAGCGACATACAAACTTCGCGTATCGCAATCGTACGCCAGCCCGATGATTCCAAACGGATTCTCCGGCGGCATCGGCGCAGGGAATGGCAATTCGATAAATTCCGACAGTACGCCCGTATCCGTATCCACTTTAAACACAGTGTTCTGTTGTTCCGGTGGATTATCGTACAAGTTGACGCGCGGCGCGGGCGCGACAAAGATGTTCCCTGCTTCATCGTTGACCGGCGTGCCGAGATAACCCGCATCATCCCACGAGGGATGCTGGTACACGTTGGTCGGCGTTTGCCCCAATTGAGTGGGGCGGTCGTAGATGAACAGCCCTTTCAGGGTTTCGTTGGTGCTCATCACGGCGGTCGCGTCGTAACCCATCTCTAGCGCGAATTTCGGCACAGCCTGGCAATAGGTTGTGCCGCCGAGTCCCCACCCCGGCGCAAGTTCCTGCTCCGATGAATTAATGGAAATGACAACGTACCCGATGGTGGCGAGGACCGCCGCAATCAGGAGTCCCCATAACAACCACCGGTTGCGGTTTGTGCGAGCCTCTGCGATCTTTTGTTTCTTTTTGTTTGCCATCTTATTTCAGGAGGGAGTAGCCTTTCTTAGCCACCGAGATCACTGAGTCCTTTGAGAAAAGCTCATTTTCTCTGCCGTCTCGCACCGTCGTGCTCGCGGCACGAACGGTGTGTTCTCTGTGGCTTATCAGATTTCATTCACTTTTCATGGATTGGAGATCGGAACGAACATCGGTCCGGCATAACACGGATATTCTTTCGCCACGTACACGCCGCGTTCGAGCGACGACTCAGCCCAGCAATATTCCTCGCCGGGCACGCCGCTGTTCTCTATCTGTGGAACATACCACAAAATAAGTTCAGCGGTTTCGATCGGCTCATCGTTCAAGAATCGTTCGGGACCCTGTTCATAGTTGACATTACAGCAAGGACCGATCGTGATCATGTCCGAATCACCTTCGTCAAGGTCGGGGTGATCGAGGGTCACAAAGACGAATGCGTTGTCTCCATGCTCGCCGCCGCCGAATTGTCCGCGCCCGGGTTCGATGAAATATCCTGCTCCACTCGCATCGGCAAACCGATATTGATAACCTTCCACCGTCGGCTCAGAATCAGCTTGCAGTTGCCACCCTTCGGTCAGCCAGTTTTCCCACGTGGAGCCGGTCCACGAGGCGAATGAATTTTCACCGGCGAGCGCGAGGCGCAACACAGGTCGGTAGGTTCCGTTATCCCCGCAGCCGCGTCCCACGTTTCCCGCAACGACGCGGAAACGCCCATCGTTGTAGAACTCATAGCGTTGTACGTAAAAATAACTGCACGCCTGGGGCCACTGCTCGCCCCAAAATTCCTGTTCGAGGACAAAACCCACACTCTCGCCGTTTTCGATCAATTCTTCGACAGTCGGTCCCTGGAACGCGACCACCGCCGCCTGGCTGAACACGGGGCACCCAATCGCGTCGCTGTAGCCGAAGGCTTGTGTGGCGGAGTAACTCACATGCCAGTCCACCAGTTTTGCGCTTTCGAGCACTGCGCGATCTTTGTATTGCACGTTAGAGATGCGCAAACCATCAGAACTTGTAAGAATAAAATCCATACCCCAATCATTACGCGCCAACGGAGTTGTGCGGTCGCAATATAGTTGAGTGACCACATCATCCTGCAAACTGCGTTCAGTGATCGCCGGCGCGCTGGGGTCGCCCACTTCCGTCCAGCGCACTCCGACCAGCATGCCGTCGGTCAAATCCACAATCGCCCACAGCGCGCGGTTGCCGGTGACGAACGTCGGCGCGACACATAGATGCCGCGAACGCTGGCAGCGTGTGAGGTTGAGCGCGGTCTTCGTGCTTTCCATCACCGCTTCTTCGCTGTCGGGGACATAACCCAGTGCGGCGGCAACCTCAGGCGATTCAGTTGCGATCTGCACTGCCAGATCGACCAGATAGGGTGGAAGGTCTGGTTGCGCATCCGGCATTTTCGTGATTGCCACTACCACGTTGTTGTTGATATCCACCATTCCCACAGTGGTTAAATTCTTGGCGTAGTTATACATTTCCACACGGTAGCAGGTGGACTGCTGGCATTGCACGGTGGCTTCTGTGATGTCGCTTTCCCGCAATGGATAGACCCCGAAGATCTCGTTTCGCAGTGGAGCGCCGGTCGCGGCATCCCAAAGGTCGCCCTGAAAGCGCGGGTCGAGCGCGGCGATCTCTTGCGCTTGTGCGCGTTCTGTATCGAGACCCACCATGAGTTGAATGGGAATTGGTTGCCTTAGGATCGCGCTGACGAGTGTCGCTTGTGCCTCCAGCGCTGGCAAAGGATATTGCTCCGGGTTGAGTGTCGCGCGCGGCACCACGGCTCCCAACGGCGTTGGCGTTGATGATGAACCGCCCAGCGCGGTGTTGCAGGATGTCGCAATCAACAGGACGATCAATGCTGTAAAAGTAAAATTCCGAACTCTCTGGGTCACGTTGTCTCCGATCGAATCTTTCGCCTTACAAATGTCCTTCAGCCTTTGCTTGATCGAGCACGGCAAGGATTGTTTTCACCAACTCCCGCGCCGCGGATTCGCTCAACTCCACCGCCACGCGCGCGGAGGGACCCTGTGCCGGGTTTACAAAATCAATGTTCAACGCGTGTTCCATCGGCGCATTGAACGGATGGTCATACGACACATTGGCTTGCTCGAGATTGAACCATCCGTTCGCCCCTTTGCCGCTTCCGTCAATCTTTACTTTTTCCACGATCATGGTGCACATTTTATTTCTCCTGATCCTATGTCACTCTGAGGAAGTGGCGCCTCGTGCCACGACCGAAGTGTCTCATTCGTCTGATGCGAGATGCTTCGCGAAGTTTACCCTGAGTTTATCGAAGGGCTCAGCATGACACATCTGTGTTACGCGAGGTGCTTCTCGCAAAACTCGAACACTTTTTTCCATCCATCCACGGCTTGCGCTTGCCGGTATGCCGGGCTGAAGTAATAGAAGAATCCGTGACCCGCTCCATCATAGCGGTGAAATTCATACGTCTTACCGTGTTTTTTCAATTCCGCTTCGTGACGGTTGACCTGCTCCGGCGTTGGGCTGGTGTCATCGTTGCCGAACAAGCCGAGAAGCGGACACGACAAATCCTTGGTGAGATCCAGCGGCGAGACCGGAGTTCTTTCGTTCAGTTGATCCGGAGACATGACAACGCGTCCGCCCCAGCAATCGATTGCGGCATTGAAGTCCGTGGTTCGGCATGCAGCGAGGAACGCGTGACGTCCGCCGGAGCACGTGCCGAAGATTCCAACCTTGCCATTGACGATCGGCAGAGTGTTGATGAATTTTGCAGCGCCTGCGAGATCGCCAACTGCCGAATCATCCGAAACGCCTCCTTCCGCTCTTACTTTTGCCGCGACATCTTCAGGAGTTCCATGACCCGCGCGGAAATATAGATTTGGCGAGATGGTCACGTATCCATGATGTGCGAATTTATGAGTGAACTCGCGATACAACAGATCCCAGCCCGGCATGTGGTGCGCCAGTACCATCGCGGGGAACGGACCATCTCCCAATGGGCGCGCGAGATATGCGTTGATTCGGTCCCCGTTCGCGCCTGGCATAATCACGGTTTCGGCGTGAATGCCTTCGTTCATGTCGGTCGTATATTTCATGGTTTCTCCTTTTGGTCGGTCACTTTTCGATCACATGATTGCTGAACCCAAACGCCGCGACTTTGACCGGGCGGTAATCGAAGCCCAGATTTTCCACTCGGATGGTATGCTCGCCCGGCTCGAACCCTGTCACCTCAATATATCCTCCGTAGTACGCGAGCGATTTCCCGATCGAGGTTGTCAGACCGCGCCAGACTTCCTGTCCATCAAATAATACTCTTGCCCAACCGAGATAACCGGAACCCCAAAACTGCACGCCAATGGATGCGTAGGGGGTTGACGTGGTAGCTTCGATCCAATCTCCCTTCCACCATAACACACGATGCGTGCCAAAGGGTATGCTCTCTTCATGATAATTAATATGAATCCCTTCCGGGGACGGAACATTTTCCTTGTTTGCCACCGCAAAAAGATCCGGGGGTGAATCGAAGTAGTGACTGTCTCCGCCATGGACGATGACGGTCACAGGTAAATCCGTTGATGTGTTACCCAGCAACACCGGGGCATCGCTGCATCCATCAGGCTGTATCCCGCTTGCTGTGCAAGCCAGCCAGGGTTGTTTGGCGAGGTTTTCCATTCGAAGGTCGAACGCGCAACCGTCGCTGATCGCGTTCAACGTGAGGTTTCCGTTTTCCAACGACCATTCATATTCGCCCATATCCTGCGGACAGAACGGATCGTTAAAGATCCTCAACTTGTTGCCCTCCACGCTGAACGATGCAATGCTCTTCCAGTTGGTGATCTGATAGAACACGCGCATCACCCCGCGGTCGAATTGTAACCTCCATATCCCTCCCATGGGTCGATAATCTGCGCATCGGTAGCATGTCCAATACTGCGGCGGCGATTCGTCAAGTTTTGCATAGGTTCCGTCCAACGGGCTCTGAACCGGCTCGGGTAACGGAAAACCATGCGGGAAGGGCGTTGCATTCATCAACTCATCCCACACGCCGGTTTGCATCACGTTTGTTGGCGTTGAGATGATCGTCGAGGCAGAGGAGGGTGGGATGCTTACCGTGGTGGGTTCCGGAAGGCTCGTGAGGGTAGAGCCCGCGCACGAACTCAACAAAACAGTTAAAGTGATAGAACAAAAAAATAACTGAGTTATGCTTCTCTGCTTCATTGAAATGACCTTGTGGCGTGATGTTGGATGTCGATGGGCTGATATAATCTTGCCTGCATTGGTTCGTGAATTATAAATCCCCGCACTCTCAGATGCAATTCGCACTTTCAAGGATGTTTCCTGATGGCTGAACGATTACAAAAAATACTTGCACAAGCGGGATACGGCTCCCGCCGGGCATGTGAAGATTTTATCTCCGCGGGACGCGTCCGCGTCAATGGTCAGATCGCCTCTCTCGGCGGGAAGGCTGACCCCCACGTGGACAAGATCACCGTGGATGGAAAACCCATCGCTGCGCCGGAACGACTCAGCTATATCGCGTTGTATAAGCCTCGCAATGTGCTCTCTGCTGTTGAAAAAGAAAAAGGCGACGAGCGCAGAACCGTCCGCGATTTGGTGGAAGCGCCCGGTCATTTGTATCCTGTCGGCAGGTTGGACTTTGAAAGTGAAGGCTTGGTATTGATGACGAACGATGGCGACCTGACGAATCGTTTGACCCATCCGCGCTACGGGCATGAAAAGGAATACCGCGTCCTGTTGGCGCGGCGACCCGACGCAGAACAACTCGAAGCTTGGAAGCGAGGCGTTGTGCTTGAAGATGGGTACAAAACCCAGCCAGTCCAGGTTCGTTTTGAATCTGCGCAGGGAAAAGGCGCGTGGGTTCGCGTGGTGATGGGCGAGGGGAGGAAGCGTCAGATCCGCGAAACGTGCAAACAGTTGGGTTTGCCTGTCGTGAGAATCCTGCGCATTCGTATTGGCGAGCTGCGTCTGGGGAATCTCAAGCCCGGTCAGTGGCGCTCGCTAGCCCCGCACGAAGTGGATGAGTTGAACGGCAAGCCGCCCAGAAAAATCACAAACCGGCGTTGAGCCGATTTCAAAAAACCAAGCCACAGAGTGCGCAGAGTTCTTTGAGATTTTCTCAAAGTCTCTGTGTTCTCTGTGGCTAAGCCAGAAGTAAACTGAACCGATCGCTATTTCTAACTCACGCGTATATCCCAGAACTTCTTCACAACCTTCCCCAACGCTTTCCTTACATCCTCTTTCGTCATACCCAGCACTTTGAAGGTGACGATCTTCGTTCCGGCTTCGGATCCTGTGAACATGCCGAGCGAGATGAAGTTGCCGCCTGCGCCTGCCACGGCTTTCGTCAGCTTTGCGAGTTCACCGCGCACATCGACGATGGTGGCAGTGACTCGCGTCGCCTTTTGCCTGGCTCCCATCATTTCGAGGAACACTTTGAACAGGTCTGTTTCAGTGATCATGCCGACCACGCGGCTGTCGTTCATCACGGGCAGCCCGCCGATTTTGTTATCTGCCATAACGCGCGCTGCGACTTCGATGGGCGTGCTCACATCCACTGTGCGAACCTTTTTGCTCATCACGCGGCTGATGGTGATCTTGCTCAACAGATAGTTCAATTCCCAAATACTGAGCGAGGTGACCGGGGATGGGGATGCATTCAACAAATCGGATTGTGAAACGATACCGACCAGTTTTCCGTTCGTGATTACCGGTGCGCGGCGGATGTGTTCACGCTTGAACAATACGATGACATCATGGAGCGAATCCTCCGGTGAGACCGTAATCACCGGGCGGGACATTCTTTCACTAACGAGCATATTGACCTCCGTTTCTTGTCGAAGCTATGAAGTCATTATATTCTTTGCCAGTGAAAAGAAAGTAATCAATTCGGGGTGATTTAGGTCATAATTACAAATCTCCCCGAAAGCCGTTTGCCTTCGGGGAGTGGCGTTTATTTTGCGAATTCTTTTAACACCCGCGCCATATGCCGCGCATGTTTGAGATACAAGTCGAGCCGTATGTTTTCGTTCGGCGCGTGTGCGCGCGTATCGGGGTAGCCGATCCCGGCTGTTGCCACCGGCAAGCCAAGATCATGCACGAACGGATAATTGGGACCCGAGCCGCCGATCATCGGTACGATCTCCATCGGGAATTCGTAAACTTCCTCGGACGTTTTCACCACGGTTCGAACGAACGGGTCATCTGGGTCCGTCCTTGCCGCGGGTTCGCCCCCAAGGAATTGAATCTGCACATCCTCGAACCCTTGCGCGTCGAGATGGGCACGAAGCTTCCTTACGATGTCTTCAGGCTTTTGGTCCGGCACGAGGCGAAAATCCACTTTGGCAGAAGCTTTCGCGGGGAGGACCGTCTTCGAGCCGGGACCCTGGTATCCACTTGTGAGTCCGCAAATGGTGCATGTCGGGACGAACACCTCTTCCATTTTCAGGTCGGTGCCGCCGGTGAGACCTTTGATGAATTTCTTCACGCCAAAGCGCTTTGTGTATTCTTCGGCAACATCGGGCAGGGCGTCCATCAGTTCGCGGTCACGCCGGGAAGGTTGTTTTATGTTGTCGTAAAAACCCGGGATGAGAATTTTTTCATCGGGTCCTTTCAATGTTGACAATGCCCACACCAGCCGCCACGCGGCGTTCTCAAGGATTGAACCACCCAGCCCCGAATGGACATCGGTGCTAAGCCGTTCGACCGAAAGTTCCACGTAACAGATACCGCGCAAACCGAGATATTGCATGGGCACATCGCGATGATCCACGCCGCCAAATTCCCAAATGCACGCGTCAGCTTTGAGCTTATCTTTGTTCTTCACGATGAATTCGTGAAGATGCACGCTGGCAGTTTCCTCTTCGCCCTCAATGATGAATTTGACATTGCACGGAAGTTCGCCGTCGGCATCGAGCAGGGCATCGATCGCGAACAACCTCGCGGTGATATGCGACTTGTCGTCGCTCACGCCGCGCCCGTAGAGTTTTCCATCGCGAAGCGTGGGTTCGAACGGAGGCGTATCCCATAATTCCAGCGGTTCAGGAGGTTGCACATCGTAATGATTGTAGAAGATCAGCGTTTTATCCGATTTTCCCTTTCGCTCGCCAAAGACGACCGGGGCGCCTTCTGTATCCATAACCTCCGCGGTGAATCCTCTTGCGTGGAGCATCTCTGCGACCATCGCCGCACATTCCTTCAAGCCGACTCCCTGCGCGCTGATGCTGGGTTGTGCGACAAGTTTCGTAAGCTCGGCGATGCTTTTATCCATGTTCTTTTCGAGATAGGAATCGATCTTGCTATAGTCGGACATATCAAACTCCTTAATTGAAGAATTGTGCAAGCCATTCCAGTGAATACCTGCCTGCATAAGCGAACAATGTCATTTTGATCAATTGGCCGATCCACACAAAAAACAAAAAAGTTCTTAATGGCATTTTGGCGATTCCCGCCGCGATTCCCGCGGCGTCGAAGAAGGGATTTGGGATCGCCGATAGCACGAGAATCGCCCAGCCGCCGTATTTATCCACCCAGGGTTTGGTGCGCTCGTACATATCCGTCCGTTCGATGACGGCTTGTCCGCTGAATCCGGCGAGATACCCGGAGAGTTCGCCGAGCGCTCCGCCGGTGCCTGCAGCGAGACCCACGCCGAGCGGATGGAACACTGCGCCCATCGCATAAATTACAGCCACGCCCGGAGCGGGGAGCAGGATGGTCGCGTTTGCCAGCAGGGCAATAAGAAAGATGCCGGGATAGCCGAACTCCGAGAATTGTTCGACGCGCTCGCGGATGCTGAAAACGTACCAGGTGATGGCGACGACTGCGACAAGGGCGAGTACGCGCAGAATATTCGTTTGAAAGTTTGAACGTTGGATCGTTTGAACGTTTGCAGGCTGTATGGCTTGGCTGTCGGTAGTCTGGATCGCAACAGGAAGCGCTCTCCTTTTAACGCGTGAGGAGCGCGTGGAGGTTTTTTTAACAACCTTCCGCGCGCCTTTTGTTTTCTTTGACGAAACTTTCTTATTCGCTTTCTTCGATGGTGACACGAATAATTTTTACCGCCGGGGCGTTTTTGTTATTAGGGTCGCGCGCAGGGATAGACATCAACACATCCAAGCCTTCCACCACCTGACCGAATACACTGTGGCGATTATCGAGATGAGGAGTAGGTCCATGAGTGATGAAAAATTGCGAACCGTTCGTGCCGGGTCCCGCGTTTGCCATGGAGAGGATGCCTTGCTTGTCATGTCTCAAGCTGGGATGGAACTCATCCTCGAATTTGTAACCCGGTCCGCCCATGCCTGTGCCTGTCGGGTCACCTCCCTGCGCCATGAAATTATTGATCACGCGGTGGAATATCACGCCATCGTAATATCCTTCGCGCGAGAGGAAGACAAAGTTATTGACCGTCTTCGGGGTTTTGTCCGCGAATAATTCTATGACCATGGTTCCCTTGTCGGTTTCCATGTGTGCCTTGTACTTTTTCTTTGAGTCGATCTGCATTGCAGGGGCGGATTTCCATTGTTTTGTCATTCAGTTTCTCCTTGAGTTTTTTTTGGCGCACTATGTTGTGCCTCTACTTGAGTAAAGCTTCAATTCGCGCCACGACCATGTCCAGCGCAGCTGTATTGTATCCTCCTTCGGGGATGATCACATCTGCATATCGTTTGGACGGCTCGACAAATTCGAGGTGCATCGGTCTGACGGTGGATTGATATTGTTTGATGACTGATTCAGTCGTGCGCCCGCGTTCGGCGAGGTCGCGTTCGAGGCGGCGGATAAAACGCAGATCGGCATCAGTATCCACGAAAATTTTGACATCGAACATTTCGCGAAGCTTCGCTTCTGTAAAGATCAGAATCCCTTCCACGATGATGACACTGCGTGGTTCGACAGTGAAGGTTTTGTCCGTCCGCCGGTCGGTGGAGAAATCGTAAATGGGGACCTGTACCGGCTTTCCGTTCCGGAGTGAGGCGATGTGTTGAATCAAAAGTTCTGTTTCGAGCGAGTTCGGGTGGTCAAAATTGATCTCTGCCCGCTGAACAGGGGGAAGTCCGCTCAGGTCTTTGTAATATGAATCGTGCTGTAGAAAGGCGATCTTGTCATAGCCGACTCGTGTGAGAATCGCCTGTGCGACGGTGGTTTTTCCAGAACCTGATCCCCCGGCGATGCCGATAACGAGAGGGTCTGGATGTTTCATATTCCAGATTATACGTGATTTCACTCGGTTGTTGATTGTTAGGTATAATATTCGGTTGATAAACCTATATGAAGAATCATCGAGGAAACTGCTTTGGCGTTCAACCCGATTAATTGGCTCTTGGGCTTGTTCTCGCTGGATATCGCGATTGACCTGGGGACGGCGAATACACTCGTCAACGTGCGCGGCAAAGGCATAGTGATCAATGAACCGTCTTGGGTGACGATCGATAAACGCCTGCGTCAGCCGCTTGCCATTGGCTTGGAGGCCAAGGAAATGATGGGACGCACACCTGCAAACGTTGCCGTGGTGCGACCCTTACGAGACGGTGTGATCTCTGAGTTTGATATTACACAGGTCATGCTCGAATACTTCATCGGGCGCGTCCACGAGCAAAGCGTAGTGCCCCTTCCGCGTCCACGCGTCGTGGTCGGGATTCCCACCGGCGTGACCGAGGTGGAAAAACGCGCGGTCTACGATGCAGTCATGGCTTCAGGCGCGCGTTCGGCATTCATGATCGAAGAGCCGATCGCTGCGGCGCTGGGTGCCGGATTGCCCATCGGCGATATCCGGGGGAGCATGGTGGTTGATATCGGAGGAGGAACCACTGAGGTCGCGGTCATGTCGATGAGCGGCGTTGTCGCGTCGCGTTCCCTGCGCGTGGCTGGTGATGAGATGGATCAGGACATCGTACAGTATTTGCGTAACAAATATAATTTACTTGTCGGCGAGGGAGTCGCCGAGCAGATCAAATGGAAGATCGGTTCAGCCTATCCTCTTCAGCCTGAAAAAACGATGGAAGTCCGCGGCCGTAATCTTGTGACAGGCTTGCCGGAAAGTGTGGAGATTTCATCGGTCGAAATGCGCGAAGCGCTCGCCGGTTCTGTGCAAGTGATCGTGGATACGATTCGCGACGCTCTGGATGAGATTCCGCCGGAGATCGTTTCGGATCTTATGGATATTGGAATCTGCCTCGCCGGTGGCGGTGGACTTCTGCAGGGGCTTGCCGACCGACTCACCGATGAGTTGAAATTACGCGTGTGGGTGGCGGAAGACCCGCTTACGTGCGTGGCGCGAGGTGCGGGTATGGTATTCGAGGATTTCGATAATTTGAGTCGCTACCTTGTTGGGCTCGAACGCGGAAGCACACGCCACACCGCGTGATCGTCGGATATGCCCTCTTTCGTGGGCGTATGTTTGAATTCCACCTATCGACATGAGAAATTTACTTTCCCGTACGCTTCAAACGACGATCATTTTCCTGGTCGTGGGCGGGGTGTTGGCATTGGCACTCGGTGGCTACTTCGGTCCCGTTTCGAATGCGGTATCCCAGTCGTTGGTCAACCTGCAAACCTGGTTCTCCTCCCGTTTTGTAGCGGTGCAAGATATGTTGACGGCACCGCGAGATGTTGCGTCTCTGCGCCAACGTAACGCGGAACTCGAAGCTGAAGTGGCTGAATTGCAGGCGCAAGTAATTCAGTTACAACAGCAGGTGGGCGAGACGGAGATCCTCGCCGCGCTCGTGGATTTCTCACGCGCCAACCCTGAAAACACCTACCTGGCGGCGGCTGTCATTGGCAAAGACCCAAGTCCATTCTTACATTATGTGATTATCAACCGCGGTTCGAATGATGGGATTCTGCGCGGGATGCCCGTAGTGACGAATCAAGGTTTGGTCGGGCGCGTCGACGCGGTCATCGCGGACGCGTCGCGCGTGCAGTTGATCACCGATCCAGCCTCCAATGTGAATGTCCGCCTTCAAAATGCGGAAACGGAGGCGTCGCTCGTTGGTTCGGTGACCGGCGACCTTTCGCTCGATCTCATCCCGCAGGATTTGACGATCGAAGAAGGCGATCTTGTTCTCACGTCCGGGTTGGGAGGCGGGTATCCCCCGGACCTGATCGTCGGGCAGGTGGTCAACATCCGCACGCGCGAATCGGATCTCTTCCAGCAAGCCACTGTCCAACCGGTTGTGGATTTCAACCGACTCCAAATCGTTTTGATCATTGTGAACTTCACGCCGGTCGATATCTCGCCGCTCCAGCCAGCCCCATAATTACGATGCGTAACCTGATCGCGATTCCGGTCATCATTTTGTCTGTGCAGCTGCAGTTATCCATTGTCAGCCGTGTGCCTCTGCTTTCCGGCACCGCGGACCTGCCGCTGGTCATGCTCGCCGCATGGGCATTGCAGGATGGCGTGGAGACCTCCTGGCATTGGGCGCTCGCTGTGGGCGTGCTGGTGGGGTTCGTTTCAGCCATTCCATTCTTTGTGCCCATTGCGAGTTATCTTTTTGTGGTATTCATTGCGCAGTTGTTGGTGAGTCGCGTCTGGCAAACACCGCTGCTTGCCATGTTTATTGTTTCGCTCATCGGAACGCTATTCCTAAATTTGTTTTCGTTGGGTACGCTCAGGTTATTTGGCATTCCAATGCCGATCAGCGAATCGATAGGATTGTTTGTCCTCCCCGGCACGTTATTGAATTTGCTTCTTGCGATTCCTGTCTTTGCCATCATGCGGGACCTGGCGCGTTGGGTCTATCCACTCCCGGAGATTGAATGACTTCAGATAATCGATATCAAGTCCAGCCATGGCGCGTGATCCTCGTTTACCTCGCAATTGCTCTGGTGGTCGCAGCGATACTCTCGCGGCTGGTTTCCCTTCAGATTTTTGGCGCACAGGAATGGGTGGAACAGGCAGTGGAGAATTATCGTTCTGAGATCAGCGACCCTGCGCCGCGTGGAATTATTTATGATCGGAACGGCTACATTCTTGCGCGAAACATCGCATCTTACAATGTAGTGATTACCCCTGCGGGTTTACCCGACGATGATGCCGATATTCAACGCATTTATCGCGAAGTCTCTGAATTGACCGGCGTGCCGGCAGGCGGACCCGTGACAGATGAATCTCTTGAAAATGCAAAATTGTTTTCTGCCTGTATACCGGGTCCAAGCATTGCGGATATGGTTGCGTTGGGCGATTCGCTTGCTCCGTTCGATCCTGTAAAGATCATCTGCAATATTAATGAGGAACTTGCACGGGTTGTCCGTGAACGGTCAGTGGATTGGCCTGGTGTCTCGCTTGAAATTGAACCAGTACGAGATTACCCGACAGGATCGCTCACCGCCAATGTGGTTGGTTTTCTTGGTCCCATCCCGGCCGCATTTCAGGAAGATTTTGAGGCACGAGGCTACGTTGCCAATCGCGACAAGATTGGGTATGCCGGCATCGAAACTTCGATGGATGATGTTTTGCTCGGGCGGAACGGCCTTCGCACCGTCCAGGTGGATGTAGCAGGTGAAGTGCTGCGAAACCTCGAACCGCCCATCCCGCCGCAGCCCGGATACAACGTGGTCACCACGATCGATACCCGTCTGCAAAAAGCCGCCGAAGCCGCGCTTGTGGATGAGATCAATTTCTGGAACACCTACTTCGGCACAATACGTATATCCAGTGGCGTTGTCATTGCGATGAACCCGAAAACGGGTGAGATCCTTGCCATGGTGTCATACCCCACCTATGAAAACAATCGTTTGGCTCGTTTTATTCCGGGGTATTACTACGAACAATTGGCGCAGGACCCGCGTAAACCTCTCGTCAATAATGCGATTTCCGCGGAACTGGCTCCGGGTTCAACATTCAAACTTTCAACGGCCACCGGCGCATTCAATGAAGGCGTCGTCGAGTTAGGGCAGATTGTTCAAACTCCGGGGCGTCTCGTGTTATGCGAACGTTTCTCACCGAACGACCCATGCACGGAACGTAATTCGCGTCCATTCGTGGATTGGATCTACGAACGCAACGGTGTCATTAACGAAGCTGGCTTTGGTTCATTGGATTTTCTCCGCTGTATAGCCTACTCCAGCAACGTGTGTTTCTATAAACTTAGCGGCGGATTCGAAGGAGAGATCGATGAAGGACTCGGGATCTTCCGCCTCGGCGAATATGCCCGGGCATTGGGATACGGCGCTCGGTCGGGGATTCAACTCCCCGGTGAAGAGGATGGACTCGTACCGTCGCCACAATGGAAGCGCATCAACACCGGGGAAAACTGGTCCACAGGTGACACGTATATTGCCGGCGTGGGGCAGGGATACGTGCTCGGTACTCCGTTGCAAGTGTTGATGTCCGGCGCGACGATCGCCAACTATGGCAAACTGATGCAGCCTACTGTCATCCGTGAAGTGCAGGATGAGGAGGGCAGGGTCGTCCCATTGTGGTTCGATCCTGAGCTATTTAGGATATTTGCCGTGCGTGAACTCACAGATGAACAAGGCAGGGCTGGGCGCGTATGGGTTAATGTTGTCGATGAAACGGATGTGTATTCATCTCCGCCTCCCGGGAGTTATCAGATTTCTCCATTTACCCCGAATATGAAATGGGATGCGACTGTCGAGCCTATCATCAACGAATGGAGTTGCGAGGCTGGTTACTGCGATCTCACAGGAAATACGAAGGTGATCCAACCCTCGACGATTGAGGCGGTCCGCACCGGCACGCGCATGGCGGTGTCGGAGGATCCGTTGGGCACGTTGCACGAAGTGTTTACTGAAGTGTTTCCATTACCTGTCGCGGTTGCCGGTAAAACCGGGACAGCGGAATATTGCGATGATGTTGCGCGCGAAGCAGACCGCTGTCGCTTTGGCGCGTGGCCCACCCACGCATGGACCCTTGCATATGCTCCGTTCGAAGACCCGGAGATCATCATCCTTGCATTCGCCTACAATGGCGGTGAGGGTGGCAGTGTCGCCGCGCCGATCGTGGCGCGAGTCATGCAGGCATACTTCGAACTCAAAACCATCGACCTGACTGAAAACGGCGGGGGCGGATAAATCACCCCGGTACTTCATGCTATAATCGCGGCAATTGATTGAACCATGGAAGAGACAAAATCTCTCGTTCAGATCAAAGGCTTGCGTGATGGCTTGCTCATCTCGCTTGATGACGCGCCCTGGGAGGAACAACACGCCGCGCTGATCGCTCAAGTGGATGCACAACCCGCGTTCTTTCAAGGTGCGCGCCTTGCTCTGGACGTCGCCACGCAAGTGCTGCACGTGAACGAACTTGTTGAATTGCGCGACCAACTTTCAGACCGCGGCATCTTTCTTTGGGCGGTGATGAGCGAATCGCCGACCACCGAGCAGACCGCTCAATTGCTCGGGCTCGCAACGAGGATATCCAAGCCGCGACCGGAAGAAACTCGAAAATTCTCGGTCGATGATCTGGGCGAAGAAACGGCTTTGTTTTTGAACCGCACACTGCGTTCCGGGACGCGGATCGAATTTCCCGGTCACGTTGTGGTGTTGGGCGATGTGAATCCGGGTGCGGAAATCATCGCCGAAGGTAACATCATCATTTGGGGGCGCCTGCGCGGCATGGTCCATGCAGGTTCGAATGGCAATGCAAATGCCGCGGTGTGCGCGCTCGATCTTTCACCGACCCAGTTGCGAATCGCTGACGAGGTCGCAACAAACCTGCGTCCGCACGAACCGCCTCAACCCGAAATGGCTCGTATAAACGAAGACGGTACACTTGAATCTGAGATCTGGTCGCCGGACCGGTAATCACTCTTAGGAACATCGAATGCCTGCACAAGTCCTCACCATCACATCAGGTAAAGGCGGCGTGGGAAAGACGACCGCTGTCGCCAACCTTGCCGTCGCGCTTGCCATGGAAGGCTCGAAAGTTGTTTGTATCGACGGCGATATCGGGTTGCGTAACCTCGATGTGATCCTTGGTCTCGAGAACCGCATCGTGTACGACATTGTGGATGTGATCGAAGGACGATGCCGCTTGAAGCAGGCGATGATTCGCGATAAAAAACTGCCGGAGTTGTATTTGATCCCCGCCGCGCAGACGCGCGATAAAAGCGCGGTCTCCGCGAACGACATGACCCGGCTGATGAAGGAATTACGTTCGGAATGTGATTTCGTGCTGATCGACTCTCCGGCTGGCATCGAGCGCGGATTTCGCAATGCCATCGCCGGCGCAGACCGCGTGCTTGTAGTCACCAACCCGGAAGTGAGCGCGGTGCGCGATGCCGACCGCGTCATCGGCATTCTTGAAGCGGAGGAAAAAGGTCCCGCGTCATTGATTTTGAATCGCTTGAACCCCACGCTCGTGAAAAGCAAGGATATGCTCTCGCCCGAAGATGTGCTCGACCTGCTTGCCATCGAACTCATCGGCATCGTGCCCGAAGATGAAAACGTCATCATTGCTTCGAACCGCGGCGCGCCGGTGGCGTATGATGCAAAAAGCAAAGCCGGGCAGGCGTTCCGCAATATCGCAAAACGCCTGAAGGGCGAGACCGTGCCATTCCTCGATCTCGAAGCGCAGGACGGATTGTGGGACCGCATCCAACGGCTGGCAGGGAGGAAGTGACATGGGCTTCTTCGATAAATTTTTCGGGCGCAAAGCCAGCGCGGACAGTGCGAAGGAACGACTACAACTTGTGCTGATTCACGACCGCACGGATCTCACTCCCGCGGAATTTGATTCGCTTCGTGACGATCTGATCGCCACCATCCGCCGCCACGTGGAAGTGGATGTACAAGCCATGCAGATCGGCGTCGAGCACGACGGGCGTTCTCAGCGGCTCGTGGCGGATATCCCGTTGAAACCCGCGCGGCGAAAGACAAGAAAGACGAAGTAGTTTTGCTGGCTTGTGCGGTAGTTGAACTGCCGCACGACTAGTGATCGTAATCTGCAAGAATCCCACACATGTTACGCAACATTTCATGGCGATACTTTGACTTCTGGCTGCTGGGCGCAGTGGTGCTTGCCACTGCGTTCGGCACGACCATGATTCGTTCTGCGGTGGCAGGGAACGAAGTGTTGCTTCCGCTCATCAACCGCCAGATCTATTTCGCACTGGCGGGCATCGTGCTTATCTTCATCGTGGCGGCGATCGATTACCGCTATTGGATGGCGTTATATCGCCCGATGTATATCGTGATATTGGCGTTCCTGGTCACCCTGACGGGGTTTGGGCAGACCGCTTTCGGCGCGCAACGCTGGTTCCAAGTGGGCGTGTTGTTTCTCCAACCCACAGAGTTTGCCAAGATCGTCGCGATACTCGTGCTTGCACGTTATTTTCACGCCACACAAAACCAGCCGCGCGACTTAAAGTGGCTGGTTGGCGCGGTGCTGTGGGCGGCGGGAATCATCGTATTGATTTTGCTCCAGCCAAACCTGAGTAATGTGGTCGTATTGTCGGTGATCCTTGCCGCGTTGTTGTGGTTCAACGGAATACAGGTGAAGCACGTGATCATTTTAGGCGCGGTCGCCATGCTGTCGCTGATCACTGTCGTGGGGTTAACTGCGGCTGGCATCCGAATACCGTTACTGCAGGAATATCAGCAGCAGCGTATCGCCAACTTTATTCTGCCGGACCCGGACGCGAGTTTCGGCGCGACGTATAACGTGCAACAAGCGTTGATCGCCATCGGTTCGGGTGGCGTCCTCGGGCAGGGATACGGTCATGGTACGCAGACGCAGTTGCGCTTCCTCAAAGTGCGTCACACCGACTTTATCTTTTCAGCGATCTCTGAGGAGTTCGGGTTTGCGGGTTCGTTATTGGTTATCATTATCATCCTGCTTGTCATCTGGCGGTGTTTACGCGCTGCGCAAAAAGCGCGCGATGTGGCAGGCATGACCATTGCCTATGGCGTGGCAACGTTGATCTTCTTCCAGGGCATGATTAACATAGGGGTAAACTTGAGCATCGTGCCGGTATCGGGTTTGCCGCTTCCATTCATAAGTTATGGAGGGAGTGGTCTTACCTCGCTGATGCTGGGCATCGGATTGGTGGAAAGCGTTGCCATGCGGTTCAGGCAACTGGAGTTTTAGGGATTTACCGGTGGTTGAGTAGTCCCGCATGATTTTCGCGGGACGTATCGAAACCACCGATTTACAAGGACAAATATAATTTGAATCAAACAGGTGGTTTCGATACGGGCTTCACCCTACTCAACCACCGGGTATGGAGATTATTTTGAAACCAGCACGCACACGCATGGCGCCATCGCCAACTGGACGTTTTCATCTTGGAAGCGCGCGCACCGCACTGTTCGATTATTTGCTCGCGCGAAAAACCGGCGGACAATTCATCCTGCGGCTCGAAGATACCGACCAGAAACGATTCGTGCCCGGCTCGGAAGAGGAGATCATGCGCAGTCTCGATTGGCTGGGCATCACGCCGGACGAGTCGCCGATCCATGGTGGAAAATTCGGTCCGTATCGCCAGATCGAGCGGCGTGAGTTGTACCAACAACGCGCGAACGAACTCGTGCAAAATCGATTTGCCTATCCGTGTTTCTGTTCGCCGGAGCGACTCGATCAATCGCGCAAGGAGCAGGAAGCGCGCAAGGTGGACCGGGTCCGATATGACGGCTTATGCCGCGCCATCGATCCTGGCGATGCCGCAAAGCGTGTAGCCAATGGGGAGAAATATGTGATTCGATTCAAGATGCCACAGGATGGTTCGACAACTGCGCATGACCACTTGCGCGGGGATATTGTGACGGAAAATAAATATCTCGACGATTCTGTCATCATGAAATCAGATGGATTGCCGACATATCATCTTGCCGCAATGGTGGACGATCATGAAATGGAAATCACACACGTACTACGCGGTTCAGAGTGGCTTTCGACGTTTCCGCTACACGTGAATATCGTGCGCGCTTTTGGATGGGAGGAACCCGTGTGGGTGCACCTCTCTGTATTCCTCAAGCCAAGCGGGAAAGGCAAGATGAGCAAGCGCGAATCAGCCGAGGCGATCAAGGACGGTTATTCCATTTTTGTGGATGACTTCAAAGGGCTGGGGTACACACCCGAAGGCGTGTTGAATTGGATCGCGCTTATGGGCTGGGGCGTTGCCGAAGACGACGTGATGACCCTCGACGATATGATTCAGCGCTTCAACGTCGATACATTGACTCCCTCGCCCGCGGCGATCAACTTCCAACGGTTGGACCATTTCAACGGCGCGCACATCCGCCTCCTGTCGACGGGCGACCTGTCCCGGCGGATCAAGCCGTACTTCGCGGAGGCAGGCTTACCCGTCGATGATGACGCGCTTCACAAGATCACTCCGCTCATCCGAGAGCGACTCGTCACACTGGATGATTGTCTCACGTTCGCGAGTTTCTTCTTCAAGGAGGAAGTGGCGCCGAATCCCGAAGAGTTGATCGCAAAGGGACTCGATGCCAGGCAATCCGCCGACATTGCAAGGAAGGCATATGATGTGTTTTCGTCGCTCCCGAATCTAACGCATCTCACTGCGGAACCACCTATGCGCGAGTATGTGGAGAGGTCGGGGTTCAATGCGAATCAGGTATTTGGGGTCATCCGCGTCGCAGTGACGGGACAAAAGGTGAGCCCGCCGTTGTTCGAATCCATGGAGATCATCGGGCGTGAAAAAGTATTGAAAAGGTTGCAGAAGGCGATTCAGATTTTGGAACAAATGTGATTCGTCATTTGCTGTTATACTTTCAAACGTAAAAATGAAATCTCTGTCACAGCGAAATATTTCTTCGCAGAGGCAGGTGATAAAAAGAAAGGAAGTTAACAATGGCACAAAAAGCAGGAGCAGGTCGCAAGGCAGGAGTCCCGCGCAGGACCACACGCACGGCGAGACCCGCAACATCGAGGGCAAAAGGCGGCGCGGACTTGTCCGCGTTGTTCAGCGTGGCGGCGAAAGCGCTTGCCGCGAATCAGCAATCGTTGAATCAGGCGGATGAGGAAAACCACAATCACGGCGATAATATGGTGCAGATGTTCAACATGCTCACGCAAGTGATGGGGGAACAGAAAGGCGCGCCGCCCGCACAGCAGTTGAGCCATGCCAGTCAGTATCTTCAACAGCACGCCACGAGCGGATCGTCACGCGTATACGCTCAGGGACTCGCCCAAGCCGCACAGCAATTTCAGGGACAGAAATCCGTCACGCCTAATAATGCGATGATGCTCGTGCAATCGCTGCTCGGCGGGGGCCAGCCTGCCCCTCAACAGCAAAGCGGCGGCGCGGATTTGCTCGGTTCCCTCCTCGGCGCGGTGACGCAATCTCAACAGCCTCAGCGACAGCAAAACGACGGCATCGACGCGGGCGATCTGCTCAATGCTGGCTTGGCGTTCATGAATGCCAAGAATCAAGGGCAGGACAATTTGCAGGCCGGTCTCAGCGCGCTGATGGCGACTGGACCGCTCGCGCAAAGCTCCCACCGTCAGCAATCTGGTCAGCTGGTTGGGAACGCGCTGATGCAGGCAATCGCCGCGATGGGAAAAAAGGGTAGATAAGTTTGACGGTTGGAAAATTAAAATGAAACTCCGCGCCTCACGAGGCGCGGAGTTTTTTTGTTACCCGCCAGGCATGAAAGGCGTCTTCTGTTTCTTCTCCTGCTTGAGTTTGCGTTTCTCCTTCAGGCTGTGCTTGGCTTTCTTCTTTTGTTCCTTGTTGCCTTTATCCTTGCTTCCACTTTTGCCGGACATGGGACCATCTCCTTTCGTGTAGGACAGGGATGAGATTTTTCGATCACAGAGAATTTTACTACTCATTTTGATAATTGCTCAATCAAGACGGTGGGGTCACGGCAGGATGCTGATTCGAATCTGCTCAACGGTGTTCGGAAGACCGCATCCCGGCTGGATGTTCACTCGCAGGATGTCATTTTCTGCTAGAGGTGGAATATATGTTAGAGAACAGCTTTCCTCTCCGTCGAGTTGCCCGCCATGGAGGGAGTACCAAGTGCACTTTATATTTTCTGCTTCGATAACAGGTTGAATAAATGCGGCGGAGGTTTTCCCCAGCGTGATGATTCCGTTCGGCGCGACATGTTTCTCGCCTCTCTCGCGTGAGAGGACGACGAACTCTTGCAACACGAAACGATCCTCCTTTGCGAATACTAGAGGGGAGTAGCGATAGTCCCCGAGCCAGAGTGTGAGCAGAATGAGAAAGGTATTTCCCGCAAGGATTAATTTGTAGTAGCGTGGAGTTATTCGTTTGCCGAAGATGAGCCCTGCGATGAATACACCGAAAAATGTGAGGAGAAGGTTTTGTGCAGACGGATCAAGGCAGGAGGGCATTAAGTCTGATTATATCGCCGCGGTGATGTGCTCATGCAGGCGATCTCAATGATGGCTCCAAAGATGATTTCCTTTAAAGAGACCACGACACATTGGTTGGGATTTCAATAATTCATGCTACCTTTGCCA
Source organism: Anaerolineales bacterium (assembly GCA_034434415.1). Classification (GTDB taxonomy): domain Bacteria; phylum Chloroflexota; class Anaerolineae; order Anaerolineales; family Villigracilaceae; genus Defluviilinea. The sequence continues at coordinate 23,161 of DAOTZF010000247.1, forward strand.
GGCGGAAATTTCAATGGAGTTAATAATGGCTTCCAGGGTGGATCGGTATTTGTTCCATTCATCCGGCCCGGACATGGCATAGATGTCAATCAATTCATTCCCGCGTGCGATGAGGGTCAAGTTGACAACAGTTTTTCTTCCATCCGTACTGTACATATCGATCACCTGTTGCCCGAAGGCATTCACGCCTCCTCCCTTGAATTGGTAGAGATACACCCCTGAGGAAGCGGGATATCCACCGATCTCGAACACGTACGGTTGCTCAAGCATCGCAATATTGTAGAGACTGAGGGCGTGAATCCTGTTGATCTCATCCATACCTGAAATGCCAGGAAACTCCTCCTCAATGGTGTGGTTCTCCCCGCTCGAATGGATGATGATCCCGGCGCCGATGCTCGGCGCTTCTGGCAACATCTCCAGGGTTTCCGGCGAGGAGGCAAATTGCATTACAAATGCCGTTCCGCCGGACGACATGTCTATGTACTTCCATGTTTCAGGGAGAGACAGGCGGATGCCATACTCAGCGTTGAAGAATTCTTGTTCGAGGGGAGCGTGTTTTGAATTGTTGGACGACAAAATGAGGTTCGAGAAGAAGATGGCGGAGAGATTTATACAGAGCAGGATGATCATTGCCGTGATGGCAAACCATTCTCTGGTGTATTTCCTTCCGGTATGATCTTGATTGGACAGCGAATTTGTGTTCATGGTAGTCTCGAGTCTCACGGAGATGTAGATAATGACCACACGGCAAAGTCTTCATAACCGGCAGAATAACCCGCAAGCTCACTTCCTGTGAAGAATCCTGTACCGGCACACACATCCCCCGGTGCGGACCGCCGATCCAGATTCATGCTCGAAATGAGCACGTCGTTGATGTAGAGATAACCGATGTCTCCGCGCGCGACGAATTTCATGGTATTGAAATCGTTTTTTCCTGTGAGCAGGTTGGGCACATTACCCTCAGCCATCACCCCTAAACTTACATCTTCCCATAAGTATAGATACCATTTTGATAGCGATGAAACCACCACTCGATATTGTGTATTATTTCCCGTATGACGAAATAAAAAACCGTAATTCCATTTATTGAAAGACGCGCTATAGGGGTTGTAAAAAACTGCCTCTGCCACAAAATCTCTTATTTCAACATTTGTGCACTGCTTTTCGACTTTAGAGTCGTCATCATAATCCATTTTTCCGCTCTGGGGACCGAATTCCAAAGTAAGGAGCGCGTTGAACGGATCGCTCATCGTCCGGGTCGGTTTTGCGGCAGTTTCGGTTGCAAGGATG
>DAOTZF010000248.1:0-1610 GCA_034434415.1 Anaerolineales bacterium
GTCGCCGCGGCTTTGACCCCGTCCACTTCGAGGAAGGCAAGCCAGAGATAGCCGTTTTCATGCGCAGCGCGCAGGGTGACGGTCATGTGTTCGCGCATGGAGGGATGTAAAAAATTCGCCTTGTTCGGGTCTTGCACCATGAGTTGAAAGAATGATTCCAATTCGGGCTCGATATCGGCACTTTTGTCTACGATGTAAAAATTGACGCGTCCGCTTTCGGCGGCGCGGCGCATCTTGCGGCGCATCTCGTGTCGCTGTTTCTTTTCGATGCCTGCAAGATAATCATCGAATGAACCATTCAACGCGATGCGAGGCGTGGGACGATATATTTCCTGGTGATGAGTCCAGCCGCGTGATTCAGAGTCCGCTTTGAGGGCGGCTAGTGTGGGCGAATCGTCTGGCAGGTTGTACCAATCCAGGGCAGACCAACCGTCTCCAAGAGAAGAAGCGAGAAAATCCATCAGCCCGGAGAGAAATCGAGGCAGGTCTGCTTCACGCACGATCAAATCCAGATAATCAGAAACTTCGATGCTCCCAATCAACATCAGCGCGCGTTGACCGTCATACTCTGCAATGAAAAGTGGAGCGATGCCAACCAATTCACCATATTCACTCGCAGTGATCAAAACCAATTCCGCCTGCTTCCATTCACCGCCGCCGAGGGTCTTCCACCATTCGCTGAGGTATTCGTAGCGCGAGAACGGGGTATCAGCGATGCTCTGTTCGACGAGCGAATTCCATTGGACCGGGTTAGGTTCAGAAAAGTCTTTGTGCAGTTTGAAATCCATGTTTTATTCATAATGTAGGGGCGACGCATGCGTCGCCCCTACATTCACCTTCAACAAATTTTACCAGTATAATGATAACCAACCTTCGATCATTCTTACGCCGTGCCAACCTTCGACCTCAATATCCTCCCCATTCATCGAATCAACGGGCAAGAGTCCGCAGACCTGCCAGGTCTGCTGGCGCTCACGCCTTCGCGTAAAGCCGCGCGCGGACGCGAGAAAGACAACCTGATCGTCTACCTGATGTTGTCGGGCAATGCCGCTTTCTCGAACGAGGAACTCGCGCAGGTCAATCACAATGCCGCGAATATTTTCTATCAATCGCCCGGCTCACTCACTTCCGCCATGCGCAAAGCCGCGGAAAATATCAACGCCGTTCTGCTCGAACGGAACCTTTCCACCAGCGGGCGCGGACAATATGCACTGGGCTTGCTTGTTCTTGCGGCTGTACGCGAGTCGCAATGCACACTGCTCCTCAGCGGACCCGCGCACGCGGTGTGGGTCGGCGAAGGTCAATCACGTCATATTCATGACCCCGCGCTTTCAGGCAAGGGATTGGGTTCGAGCCAGAATACTCAAACGTACCTTTCACAGGTGGAATTGCATTCCAACGATCTGCTCGTGCTGTGTGGAAAATTTCCAACGGATTGGGAAGCCGACCTGCTCGGCGAACGCCCTCCTGCATCGTTCGATGCGACGTATCGCAAGTTGACATATACAAAAGGCGACCTGCACGCCGCTCTCATTCAACCGCAACCGGGGCGAGGCGCGATCACAGTCCTGCACGTGGATGTGAACGCGGCGCGTCAACCGCAGGGTCAG
>DAOTZF010000249.1:0-3348 GCA_034434415.1 Anaerolineales bacterium
GGTTTGTTCGGGATTCAATTTTGAGGTGGCAAAGTAATCCATGAAAAACAGCGGACGTGCGCCCTGCACGAGAATATCGTTGATGCAGTGATTGACGATGTCGTGACCGATGCCGCGATAGCGCCCAACGGACGCGGCGAGTTTAACCTTGGTGCCGACGCCATCGGTGGATGCAACCAACACGGGGCTGTCCATTTGCTTGAGCGCGGAGGCATCGAAGAGACCGCCAAACGAACCAATGCCCGCAAGTACCGATTCGTTATAAGTTGCTTTGGCTGAATCTTTCATCAATCCTACTGCGCGATTACCTGCATCGATGTCCACGCCGGAAGATTGATAAGCGGACTCTGTCACGGAATCACGGACTGGAACGGACTGGTCAACGGACTCGATGACGGCGGGTTGGTTGGCGAAGTCGCTGACGACAGAAAAACGGATGGGTGTATTAGGTGAAATTGAATCTTCGCGCGGCAGGGTGGTGTCGGGCGGAGTCCAGATGACGCGATATAAATATTTTTGCCAGTCTTGCATACTGGCGGGTTTTAGGACTCGCTTGAATTCCAAGGTTGATTTTCCGAAGTTATACAACATGCCCACGGAGCTGCCCGTGGCGGCAAGATAGACCAATACCTGATGAAGTTCGTGATTGGTCAAGTCATGGCTCAATGCCTTACATTCCACGACTAGTGTATTCTCGATCCACAAATCGAGATACAGATAACCGACCATTGATTCGTTGATCCAGACCTCAACCCGCTTTTCCATCTCTGCCTGTATACCTGCTTCAAGGCATAATTCGGCAAGTCTGCGCTGGTAAAACTCTTCTTTATGTCCGGAACGCAACTCCCGCATAACCTGCATGGCAAATCCATTGACTTTGTATGTCAACTCATCCAATGGTGTCTTAACCAGCCCAGTTTTTTCTTTTGCCATTCAACCTCCAATTTACATCCGTTTAATTCCGCGAGTCCGTGAAAGAGTCCGCTTATCAAGTCCGTTTTTGTCCGTGATTTCGTGAAAAAGTCCGTTTATGATAACGCACGCCTCGCAATGTCTTTGCGATACTGCATTCCATCGAATGTGACCTTGTCGATATTGGCATAAACTTTCTTTACAGCACTTGCGATATTTTCTTCCCACGCGGTCAGACCAAACACACGCCCACCAGATGTAATAATATTTTCATTTTCCATTTTTGTGCCTGCATGAAAACAAACCATATCATCAGGCAGTTTCTCAATAGTTACGACGTTGCCGCTTTCTACTTTTTCGGGGTAACCCTTGCTTGCCAGCACCACACAGACGGCTGCGTTGTTTTTCCATTGAATATTGATGTTGGCTAAACTTCCATTTGCACAGGCTGCGGCAATTTCAATCAAATCTGTTTCCAAAAGCGGAAGCACCACCTGTGTTTCAGGATCGCCGAAGCGACAATTGAACTCCAATGTGCGGATGCCATTCGGCGTGAGCATCAAGCCTGCATACAGCACACCCACGAAAAGATTGCCTTCGCTCTTCATTCCATTCACGGCGGGCTTCAAAATATTTTTAACCGCTTCATTCATCATCTCAGACGTAAAGATCGGTGTAGGCGCATATGCGCCCATGCCGCCCGTGTTCAATCCTTTATCGCCGTCCAACAAGCGCTTATGGTCTTGCGCAGGCAACATCGGCACAACGGACGTTCCATCCGTGAAAGCCATGAGCGAGACTTCCTGCCCAATCATGCGTTCTTCAATCACAACTTCCACGCCCGCTTCGCCAAACACTTTCTTCACCAAAATATCTTCAAGTGTGGACTTCGCTTCTTCATCCGTTTCAGGCAGAATTACGCCTTTGCCCGCTGCCAGTCCAGACGCTTTGATGACGATTGGATAATCTACAGATTCCAAATACCTAACGGCTTCATCAAAATTGGAAAAGGTCGCATACTTCGCGGTGGGGATGTTGTGCCGCGCCATGAAATCCTTGGCAAAGGACTTTGACGCTTCAATCTGCGCAGCGGCTTGACTCGGTCCAAAACAGCGGATTCCCTGCGCTGAAAGCGAATCCACCAACCCCGCCGCCAATGGCGCTTCGGGACCGACGATTACCAAGTCAATCTGTTTATCTTTACAAAACGAAGCGACAGCCGCATGGTCATCGACAGAGATACCGCTGATATTCTCCGCCAACTCTGCCGTCCCTGGGTTGCCAGGCAACGCGTATAACTTCGTCAACCTTGGCGATTGGCTGACCTTCCACACAATCGCATGTTCCCGCCCGCCCGAACCAATCACTAACACATTCATTATTTCGTCCCTCTTTCAAAGCCTGTTTTTACAGACATCAAATCTACCGAGATCGGATACTGCCCCGTAAAACACGCCTGACAAAACCCATCCTTACGTTGGACCGCTTTCATCATGCCATCCACAGAGAGGTAGTACAAACTATCCGCGCCCACATGTTCGCGGATCTGCTCCACCGTTCGGTTATGAGCGATCAAGTCTTCATGCCTGCCCATGTCCACGCCCATGAAGCACGGATGGGCAATCGGCGGACAAGTGATCGCCACATGCACTTCTTTGGCGCCCGCATTCTTCAACAACTTAATAAGCGGACCTGTCGTATTCCCACGCACAATGCTGTCATCGATCATCACCACGCGTTTATCGCGGACATTTTCATTGATGACATTGAACTTCAACGCCACACCGCGCTTTCGGAGCGAATCCGTTGGCTCAATGAACGTCCGCCCGACGTATCTGTTTTTGATAAACCCATCGTTATACGGAATGCCACTCACATGCGAAAATCCAATCGCCGCAGGGACAGATGAATCGGGCACTGGAATGACCACATCCGCTTCAAATCTGCCAGCCACCTCTTGTGCTAACTCCTCCCCCAATCTCTGCCTTACATGATGCACATTGATCCCATCCCATGTCTGGTCGGGTCTCGCAAAATAAATATGCTCGAACACACACATTGCTGAAGGTTGTTCAGGTTTCACCGCCTGCATCACCTTCAACGCATTATTCGATAAAGACACTACTTCCCCAGGCTTCACATCGCGGATGGCTTCGCAACCCAACGTCTGCAAAGCGCCCGTCTCCGAAGCGACAGCGTGCCCGCCGCTTGGCAACATCCCAATGCACAGCGGACGAAATCCCCATGGGTCGCGCACCGCGTACACACAATCGCGTGTCAGAATCACCAGCGAATATGCACCGATCCATTTTTTCATCGCGGTCTTGATGCGCTCTTCCCACGTCGCGCCGCCGTTACGCGCCAGCATCATCGTCATCACTTCCGTATCCGATGATGACGAAAACCCCACGCCCTGTTCCATCAATTCCTGTCGCA
>DAOTZF010000250.1:0-4105 GCA_034434415.1 Anaerolineales bacterium
CCGTTCTCTTCCCTCCATTTTGCATATCGGAAGTCTTCGGGCTTTCCCCAGTTGCGGATTCCAATGTGAAGCGCGAGGCGCAGCCCCCACAACGTGACCATTGCGCACATCCATTGTTTGCGCGGCAAATATCCCTGCGGCGCAAAGATAAACCCAAGCCAGGCGACGATGATGAAACCGATGCCCCAGAAGATATCGACAATACTAGCGTTTTTGAGAATAAGGCTCAACAGCCAGAGCAAGGTCATCATCAGCAGAATTGCGATTCCAATGTTGACGAAAAGTGCCGCGAATGGCATCAAGTTTTCCTTTCGTAGAAGACGAGCAGGGTGCTTCCGTACTTTCGCTGGTCGAACTCCTCGAAGTGTTCGAGTGTGAACTCTTTTTTGAATTTGTATTCGCGCGGCGCGATCTGCACGATGACCCAGCTATCGTCGGTGAGCCATTGGTGGTTTTCATCCACGATTTTCAGCGCTTCGCTCCACATGTCTTTGAACTGCGGAGGCGCGATGTAAATATATTCAAATTTCCTGTCTGGCGAGGAGGCGAGATACGCGAACGCGTCCGCGCGGCGGATCTCAGCCTGTGAAGCGAATCCGCAATGTTCTACATTATATTTGATCGTTTCGATGGGTTCACGATTCGAATCCGTAAAGCGGACGAATGCCGCGCCCCGGCTCAACGCTTCGATTCCCACCGCGCCTGTGCCTGCGAACAAATCCCACCAGTTGGAGCCGATCACGTCGCTGGAAATGATGTTGAATAATGCCTCCTTGACGCGGTCTGTGATGGGGCGGGTGGTGTCACCCTGCACAGATCTCAGTTTGCGCCCTTTGGCTTTCCCTGCAATAACTCGTAAGCTCATGGGATTTGCTTCACTTCACAGAAAATCGCGCCTTGCCGACCGATTTGCAACACAGGCGGCGCATCCCTGTAAACGGAGCGGTCGTCGTTGGTACGCGTGTTGACCAATATGTAATCGCCCGATTGAACTTGATTCATCGCATTACGCAGATCGTGGACGATGGTGTTGCTCCCGGAATAATAATCAGCGATATATGCTTCCCGCAGGACAAAGAGATTTGCTGGCTGATTCAAACTCGCATCCAGTTTTTGAACGGCTTCTTTATAACATGTGAGCCAGTATTCTGTTTCGTATTGGCGAAAGACTCCGCTCGTTCCGCCGACGAAGGAATTGTAATACGCATACTCGTACGGGTGGAGTTGGATAATTCCGTTGATTCCCGGCAGCACAAGAAGTAAAACCAGTCCTGCGCGTAGCCACGCTGATGGAGTGACTCTGTTTGCGAACCACTCAAAAACAAATCCCGCAAAGACAAATAGAGGAGGGAGAATAAAAAGAAAATGCCTCAAGCCATCGTAAATGGCTGGCTGAAAAATCAGGACATAGGCAACGAGAAGGACAAACCAACCAAGCGTCAGCGTCAGTGAAATAAATTCTTTTGACCTTGGTTTATGCTTCAAGAAGCCAATCAGAACGCCTAGCCCAAACAACATCCAAGTTGGTTCTGTGAGAGTTGACCACAACATGAAAGGGAGGTAACTTTGCGGCATTTCATTGGCTCGAAAAACTTCACCATTAAACAGCACTGCAAGTTGAGTGGGGTTGTCGGACATGAATCGAAGAGTTTCCAGCAATCGCTCCACCGGATTTTCCCAGAGATAGGGCCAGGTCAACAACATCACAACGATGGAGAAAACGATATATGTTGCAAAAGGCTTTAGAAAAGTATTTATATTCTTCCACCCTGTGAGGAGTGCGTATGCAACGATCAACAACCCTGCCAGCGGACCCAGTACACGGATGGATGTCGCGATTCCCAGACAAAATGCCGCGGCAAACAATTTCCAACGCGATGGTTTTTCGCTAGTGGAAAACTCATCCACCATCTCGAACCCTAAACAAACCGAGCCAAGGAAGAAGGTTAAAAACGGAGGGTCTTTGGGATTGATGAAAGCATGTCCCCACAGCAAAGGCTGGAACGAGAAGAATGTAGTTGCCGAGAAGGCTGAAAGTGAGGACATCCAGCGTGTCGCAAGGCGATAGAAGAAATAAACTCCTAGTTGGAAAAAAAGAAAATTGGTGAGATGCCAGGCTGAAGCGGAGTCTGAACCGAGGGCTTCCATACCGTAGACGAAATTCCGTGCCAGAAAGAGATAGGCAGGTCCACGTGTTTTGTGGTCTTCCGCGCTCGGTCCGTAGGAGTTTTCAAGGTTGAAACTTCCGCTGAACCATTCGCGAGGCGAATATGCATACCCGAGCGCATCGGCGTAATCGTAAAAAAGAGGTTCGTCCCAGGATAGCCCATAGTGGCGAAACATGAAAATGCCGATCAATACATTGATGGCAAGTAAAAAATAAATAGGTTTCTGGATGATTCGCCCGAGAAGGGATTTCATAACAAAGCGTGGCCGACCGCGTCGAAGACCTTGATCTCCGCTTTTGCAGATGGGCTGTTAGGATATTCGCTTTCGAGCAAACCCCAGATCATCGAGTCGCTCCAGTCATCGAGGAAGCGCGTCTTTTCTCTGAGCGTGCCTTCGTGTGTGAATCCGAGTTTGCGCGGTACTGCGGCGGACGCGAGATTGCCGGGATCGCAATGGATCTCGATGCGGTGCACATGAATGATCTCGAATGCAACTTTGATCAGTGCGGCGGTCGATTCGGTGACGAGTCCCTGCCTGACGAAATCTTTGTGAACCCAGTACCCGATCTCGAGTTGGCTTTCTCCGAGTCGTGTGTGAAGCCCGCTGCCGCCCAGCAGGCGCGTTTCTTCGCGGTTGAAAATTCCGTATACGTAATCTCGTTGCAAATCGAACATGCCGCGATAGTTGCGCAGTCGTTCTTCTCTGGCTTCGATTCCCTGCGGTTCATTGTGAGCCCAGGGCATCCACGGTTTGAGATGTTCCACGCTTTCTGTCACTGAATTGGCAAGCATTTGCGCGTCGGACGGGTTGTAACATCGGAGGATGAGTCGCTTCGTTTCGATTCGATACGCAGGGTTTGGGATCATCGAATCACTCATTTTTTCCGGCTGGTTTTCTTCTTCGTGAAATTTTTTCCAATCCCGTTCAGCAATGCATTCATTTCCTTTTCCTCGCCCGCCTGCCCTTTGAAATAATCGTTCATGAACACGGAGCGACGTAAACGCAATGCCATCGGCGCAACAACTTGCAGATCCTCTTGCCTCACTTCGCTGCGTCCATCCGCCGCGGCGTAGGCGCGCGCCGACTCGAACCATGTGATCTCCGCGCGCAATGAATCGATGCCCATTTTTTGTACGAGCGTGATGGCTGGATTCGCCACTGCGTCTGGGATGACAACTTTTTTGATCTGCTCGCGTGCGCTGCGGATCTCCTCTGCCGCCGCTTCCATCTCTGGGGCGAACTGGTTCACCAACTGACGCGGGTTCGCCAAATATGCCTGCACTCGGCGATACGCTTCGAGTCGCTCTTGTGAATTTTCCAGTCCCCGCACGATCACGCGCAATCCGAAGCGATCCAAAATCTGTGGGCGGAGGCGACCCTCTTCTGGGTTCATTGAGCCGATCAGCACAAAGCGCGAACGATACGTCGCTGCGACCGGTCCGCGCCGCACTGTGTATGATCCCTGTGCCGCGGCATCGAGGATCGAATCAACGATATCGTCGCCCAGTAAATTGATCTCGTCAATGTATAACAGGTTGCGGTCTGCCTGCGCGAGGATTCCACGGCGGATGCGCATCCGTTCATGGATGGCCGCGCGCTCGTCGATGCCACCCACCACATCTTCGAGCCGCGCGTTCAACGGCAATTCGATCAAGCGGACTTTGTCTGGTGCTGTGAGGGGCTTGCCTTCGGCAAATTTCTTTGCACAGTCCGGGCAGACCGCGTCGATGCCTCCGGCTTCAACATCCTCAGGTAAACAGCCGTATGGGCATGTGCTGCGTTCCACCATGGGGAGGAGGTCCAGTAGACTCCGCACCGCCGTTGTCTTTGCCGTGCCGCGCGGACCGATCAGCAGGATCCCGCCAATGTTTGGGTTGATGAGGGCGAGCAGGAGCGCGAGTTTCATTTCCTGCTGTCCTACAATCGCGAGGAATGG
>DAOTZF010000251.1:0-5058 GCA_034434415.1 Anaerolineales bacterium
CAGCCGTCCAGGTTGGAAAGAGGCGAGAACCACGCCGCGAAGATTCCAAGTGCGGTGGCGAGTCCGATTCTCCACCACGCGCGAAATCCGCTGATTCGTCCAAGCAGGAAACTCCAACCGATCGAGCAAAATGCCAACAGGATGATCTTGTTCAAGCCATTGGCTTGGAGGAGATACACGAGCGGGTCAACCGCCTCGGTTTGGCTGGCTTCGCGGAAAAGAACCAGCCAAAGCAATAATCCCGCAGGAAAACCGAGGAAGGATGCCGCGGCGAGCCCGCTTTGCAATGCAACGCGAGGATAGTTGGGGTGTTGTACCGGTTCAGAGTTCGGCATCATCGTGATTCGATTCCGTCATTATTACACCACAAGGCGGTCAACAGTTCCAACACATGGGACAAGGAGATGAGACTATGCCAGGCAACGCCGGTTCAAAACAAGGAAAACCAAAAGAAAAGCCGATGGATACCGACGTGATTCTCGTCGTCAAGGGCGCGGGGAAACAGACCGAGGATGATCACCTCAATATCTTTCTGCGCGGTTTCTGGCCTGCGGTGAAACAAGTTGACAGGAACGCGACCAGCACACAGGTTACCGCGGGATTCGAGGATTACACCCCCTCGCCTCACAACGCGGACGGGAAAGCGCACAAACACGTGGTCGAAATTCGCGCCCGCCACACATTCGAGGAGATGGTCGGGAAAAGACGGGTTACAAAGAGGACCAACCGGCGCATCTGGTTGAAAGAGGCTTACTGGGAGGAAGAAGTGCTCCCCTCCAGCGCGCTGGGCAACCTCTCCAAAGAGTGGCGCATGGCATCTTTTATTTTTGCCAATATGTTCCGAAACGTGGTCTTTTCGCGGAACACGAAAAAACTCAAAGAGGATCGATTAGAGGGCATTTCCCGATTCCGACTTTGGAAGACGCCCGGTGTGCGAGTCGCCGATTACATTGGCTACTACCTTTCCTATTTTTTACTGTTCCTGCTTGTGCTCCTGCCGTTCCATGGAAGCCTGACTGAGATTACCGGATTAAGTGGATTCACGCTGGTCGTTGTCGCCGGGTTGATCTGGGCAATCGCGCCTACGCTCGAACATTCCTTTGGCATCTACTGGTATCTCGAAGAAGACAGGAAAGGTATCTTCAAAAGCCTGCCGGGGTTGCCGAACTGGGTGCTGGTCGCGTTGATCTTCCTGCTGGTGAGTGACCCCCGGTCGTACATTGTGTTGATAACGATCTTGTTCGGGCTTCAGGTCGCGCTCATCACGGCACGCGCCCTGCTTTGGAACCAGAGGACCTACGCCAACAGCGACGTGGATATTGCCGAATATTATTCCTATTTTGAGAACGGCGATATCACGAGGAAGCGCATCGGAAAAGTGGATGAATGGTGGCTGACCCGCCTTCCGTTCACTCCGCTTTTGTATCGCTACGTGATCTTTCTCAGCCTGCCGGTCGCGTTCGCCGGCACCCTGCTCGTAAGCCTCTTCCGATGGACGCGTTTCCTCGGCGGATTGGGCGAATCGCTGGATAAGTTCCTCAACGCCATGCTGGTCGGCTACATGGACGATGTGGTCAACTACGCCATGGACCCGGCGCAAGCCAACCGCGTGCGCAGTGCGGTGATCAACGACATCGTCTATTTTTACAACAAGCCCGAGGTGAAGCGCATCCACATCGTGGCGCACTCACAGGGCACGCCCATCACCTATGAGACCCTGTTCCAATTTCTCGATAAAAAATATCAAGACAAGATCTATACCTACGCAACCATCGGCAGTGTGCTGAGTTATTACCACCAGGGACGCGGTGTGCTCGACCCCGTTTATTATGAGCGGTTCCCGGTATCGGCTTCGGTGAAGCAAAACTTCCCCGAACAGTTCAAGTGGATGAACTTCTGGAACTTCTCAGACCCGATCACCGAATTCTACGGGTTGGATGAATACAGCAGTTTCGAGAGCGCGCCTCCCATCGATAAAGAATTCGAGCGCACACGCACCAGTCCCACGAACATCCGCACGGGAACCTCGCTTTCGGAAAATCACGGCGAATATTGGAACAACATCCAAAAATTCACCCTGCCGCTCGCCAAACGCGTGCTGGGCGAACTACGCCCTCCCGAGTGGAAACCGGACGTGGAACGACCGAAGGAAACCGCGCAGACCCGCCAAAGGGATTGGCGCCATTACCGCCATCATGTTGCCGTGCTCGTGTTGTGGCTCGCGATTCTGGCCGGCGTATTCTTCGTGTACCGTACGATTTCCGGCGTAACTTGGTTCGACCCGATCTTGGGTTACTTCAACGCGCTCAAAGAAAACGCGCTGGCGGTATATCATTTTTACAATCCACTGAAAAATATGACCGCGCCGGAAGGACTGGGCCCCCTGTGGGGTCAGGTTCTCCATGGCGCGAAATACCTGATCGGCTTCTGGATGGTGACAGACTGGCTCGGTCAACTGCGAAGGGCGGTTGGCATCGCGCTGCGAAAATAACGGAGCCGAAATAAAACTACCAGGAGAATCAGCCATGTCTATCGTGCAAATCTCACAGGCACACGGACGCGTCCCGGTCACCCTGTTCCATATCCAAGATCGCGTCAACCTCGGGAATTACAGGGAACTGGAAGAAACTGCCCGGGAAGCCCGCGCCAACGGGATGAAGGATCTGGTGATAGACCTGAGCCAAACTCCATCGCTAACGAGCATCGGCATCCGCTCACTCGCCGTCATCTACAAAATGCTTGCGACAGACGAGGCAAAACATCTCAAACTGGCTGGAGCCATCGAGCCGATCCGCGAGATGCTGCAGATCGCCGGGCTTGCCGAAACCATCGAGATGTACGATACAGTGGAGGAAGCGGTGGCATCCTTCTGAAAATAAAGGAGACCGGCGTCACCGGTCTCTTTTTATTTTTCGGGTATCATTGCCCGCACAGGAAACCCAACATGGATCACAAGATCATCGACGGAAAGAAACACGCACAAACCATCAAAGAGGAAGTCCGCGGACGCGTCAGCGCGCTCAAAGAACTGGGCTGGAACCCGCGCCTGATCTCCATCGACATCGGCGAGATCGGAGCCGTGAGGCTGTTCATCAAGAACCAGCAGAAAGCCTGCGCCGACGTTGGGATCGAATACGAGAACCGGCACTACGCGGCAGATGTCACCCAGCGCGAGGTGATGGCAACCATCAGCGCGTTGAACGCCGACCCGCGCGTGACCGGCATCATCCTGCAACGCCCGGTGCCGCGCACATTGGATCTGGAAGAATTGGAAAACGCCATCCACCCCAGCAAGGATGTGGAGGGAATGAGTTCCGCCAACATCGGCAACATCGTCTACGGCGATTCATCGCTCGGACCGTGCACCTCGCTCGCCTCCGTGGAACTGCTCAAGACCACCGGCTTGAACCTGCGCGGGTTGGAAGTGGTCGTCGTCGGTCACTCTGAAATTGTGGGCAAGCCGGTCGCGTTGCTGTTGGTGGAAGAACTGGCGACGGTGACAATTTGTCATCACGGCACGCGCAACCTCACCTACCACACACGCCAGGCGGACGCGCTCATCGTCGCGGTGGGCAAGCCCGGTCTCATCACCGCAGATATGGTCAAGCCCGGCGCGGCGGTCATTGACATCGGCATCAATCAAGTGGATGTAACACTGCCGGATGGAACACAGGGAAAGAAAACCGTCGGCGATGTGGATTTCGAAGGCGTGAAACAAGTGGCAGGCTGGATCACCCCCGTCCCCGGCGGGGTGGGTCCCGTCACGGTGGCGATGCTGTTGAAGAACACGGTGGTGGCAACCGAACGGCAAAAGAAACGATACGAAGAAGCGATGCGCGCGTGAAGGCAGGTGAAAGCATGAGCCTTGTTCAAATTTCACAGTTCAATCACAACAAACCGGTCACCGTGTTTCGCTTGCAGGATCGCATCAGCCTCGATAACTTCGCCGAACTCGAAACCATCGCGAAGCGGGAAGAGAAGAACGGGATGAAGAATCTGGTGCTCGATCTGAGCGAAACACCGACGCTGACGAGCATCGGTGTGCGCGCCATCGTTGTGATCCACAAATTGTTGTCCGCCGATGGGGGTAACCCGCTGAAACTCGCCGCCGTACAACCGCCCGTGCGCGATGTGTTGAACATCGCTGGCATCACGAAGTTCATCGAAATTTATGATTCGGTTGATGATGCGGTGAGGTCGTTTCAATAAACCACTGACCCCGAAGGGGTCAAATGATTATAGATTTAGATGATGAATTTCAACCCCAAAGGGGTGTCATATTTCATGCCATCTGTCGCCACGGCGCCACGCGACGCCTTCGGGATTTTGGAACGGATGGCACCCGAGGATGGCACCCGATTCTAGAATCATTTCATCCCTTCGGGATTAGAGACAAAAATTCATTCAACTGATTCACGGACAATTCAGCCAGCGACTTGACGATCAAATCCGCGCCTTCGAGGGATAGCAATGAGGTGACGGGATTCGGGACAGCCACCACGAAGATTCCCGCGCGGTTCGCGGCTTTGACGCCATTGGGTGAATCTTCGAAGACGACCGCCGCATCTTTCTCAACGTTCAATCGATCCAGCGCGGTGAGGAATAGATCGGGGTTTGGCTTGGTTCGCCCCGCGCCTACGTCGTCCGCGCAGATAACGGCATCGAACAGGTCGAAGATGCCGAGGCGTTTGGCGTGGTTGTCCACCCAGGCGTGCGGGGAGCTGGAGGCGATGGCAAGTTTGAGATTGAGTCGTTTCGCCTCGTTGATGATCTCGAGCACGCCCGGCAGAACGGACTGCGAGTGAATCATGGCGAGGCTCTCCACGCTGTGACGGGCGCGCAGGGAAACTGAATCCAGCCGACCCTGCGTAAGAAGCGAGAGATGATCCGCCGCGTCGAAATCCGAGAGGCCGTATCCGCCGATGATTCGCCCCCAGTCCTCATGGGGGAAATCGAATCCGTTTTCACGATAGATATTTTTCCAAACGAGGTATTCGGGGGTCTCGGTGTCGAGGATCAATCCGTCAAAGTCGAAGAGCAGGGCTTGGAGCATGGATG
>DAOTZF010000252.1:0-4051 GCA_034434415.1 Anaerolineales bacterium
GCATTCCTCACAGGATATCTGATCGAAAAATCTCTCAGCGTGGACAATATCTTTGTCTTCGTATTGCTCTTCACCTTCTTTGCGGTTCCCGCCTCCTACCAACACCGGGTGCTGTTTTGGGGCATCATCGGCGCATTGCTCATGCGCGGCGCGTTGATCGCTGTCGGCGCGGCATTGCTCAAGGAATTTCACTGGATCATTTACATCTTCGGCGCATTCCTGATCTACACCGGTTTCCGGATGGCATCACATAACAATACTGAGCTAAACCCCGATCAAAACCTGTTATTGAGAATTTTACGACGGATCATGCCGATCACCGAATCGTACGAAGGTGATAAATTCTTCGTCCGCCGCGCCGGCAAACTTCTTGCAACACCTCTCTTTGTTGTGCTCCTGGTCGTCGAGAGCACGGATCTGGTGTTCGCAGTGGATTCAATCCCTGCCATCTTTGCCGTGACTCAGGATCCGTTCATCGTCTATACCTCGAATGTGTTTGCCATCCTCGGCTTGCGATCCCTGTACTTCCTGCTTGCCGGCGTTGTGGACAAATTCCACTATCTCAAGCTTGGGCTTTCGGTGGTACTGGTCTTTGTCGGCATCAAAATGTTGATCGTAGACTTGTTCAAGATCCCTGTTGGCATCTCCCTTGGAGTTATCGCGACCATCCTCACAGTGTCCATCGTCGCATCACTTATACGTTCACGGCGCCTGGAAAAATTGCAAGAATCCGCAGCTAGTTAGAAAATAGCGATTAAGAGTTCAATTAGAAATACTACAACCGAAAAAAAAACACCGTTACAATCGGATCCAAGTTAGGGAGTAGCCACCCCGTTCAGGGTCGGTTGGTCGTCAATACGGAATGAAGATTCCCGGCCAGTCGTATATGCAAAATTCTGCATCAATGGCGAGACTATCACATTCAAGACTGTGGAGTCTCGCTTTTGTTTTCCACAGTCCATATAAACAAAGGAGAACAAACAATGGACGGGACAATTTGGTTATGGCTGGGATTCAATCTCTTCGTGCTTGGCATGCTGGCATTGGATCTTGGCGTCTTTCACCGCAAGGCGCACGTGGTTTCGCTCAAAGAGGCGACTATCTGGAGCGTGGTATGGATCGCACTCGCATTGATCTTTAACCTCGGTATCTATCTCTTTTGGGATGAAATATCCTACGCCAGCGCGTATACGAATCGCGAAGCCGCGCTCGCTTTCTTTACCGGCTATTTGATCGAGAAATCCTTAAGTGTCGACAATATCTTCGTCTTTGTTTTGATATTCACGTTCTTTGCTGTGCCGGCCGCCTACCAGCACCGCGTCCTGTTCTGGGGCATCATCGGCGCTTTGCTCATGCGCGGCACATTGATTGCTGTCGGCGCGGCGCTGCTTAAGGAATTTCACTGGATTATTTACATCTTCGGCGCATTCCTCATCTTTACCGGCATCAAAATGGCGTTACATCGGAATGAAGAGTTGCATCCCGAACAAAACCCGCTGGTGAAACTACTCCGCAAAGTAATGCCTGTCACTGACACCTATGAAGGAGATAAGTTCTTCGTGCGCCGGGCAGGGAAATTGATGGCAACACCTCTCTTCCTTGTATTGTTACTCGTTGAAAGCACCGATCTCGTCTTCGCAGTGGATTCCATTCCCGCCATCTTCGCGATCACGGAAGATCCATTCATTGTTTACACCTCGAATGTGTTTGCCATCCTCGGCTTACGATCCTTGTACTTTTTACTCGCGGGCGTCGTGGATAAATTCTATTACCTCAAGCTTGGGCTTTCGGTAGTGCTGGTCTTCGTCGGCATCAAGATGTTGATCGTGGACTTGTTCAAAATTCCCGTTGGTATCTCACTTGGCGTAATCGCGACCATTCTCACGTTATCCATCATCGCTTCGCTGGTCCGCTCACGACGCATAGAAAAACTGGAAGCAACAACAAGCCAATCCTGACGAAAAAACACTCCGTTCGAATCTGAACGGAGTGTTTTGATTCCGGCTATGGAGGAGGTCCGCCTACGGGTACACACACAAGTTGATTAATGCCGGGCGGAGTCTGACATGTTCCGCTATTCGGTCCGACCGAACATGCCACGCCCTGGCTCAAACCGACGCACGCATCGATCGCCTCCTGCGGAGGTCCACCCTGTCCGCCTCCCTGCTGACCTCCGGGTTGATTCTGTCCATTCTGCCCTCCCTGCCCCGACAGCGCGCGAACCGCTGGTGCCCCCTCGAAACACCCCACCACATACGGAAACTCATGCGTGGCATGATAGTGATACATTTCAACTAGTTGACCATCCCATTCGATCACATGGGTATGACCGTGACATTCATCCAGATCTTCGTTGGTCAATTCTCTTCCGTCTTCACCATGATATCCATAAATCCCAAAACCATCGAAGGCATATCCCATCAACACAGAGTGGCCCGACGTAGTATCTACAAAACAATCGCTCAAACTGTGGTAATGATAAAAACCAGATTGTTGTGGATGCCCATCGCACGCATCCTGCACTTCATGCGCAGGCGCGTCACGACCCGCCGCATCGAATGCGCTGAAAATGACTACACCCGAAAGCATGATTCCCACTTCGCCGCCGACACAAGTTGGTTGTGCTGCAACGACAGGATTCGCAGGCAGAGTCAACGTGATGGATTGTTCCTGTATCGAATTTGGATTCCGATCGTAGGCGTATGCGTCATCGTTCGGTGAAATCGGGTACATTCCCGTTGTATGATCGGGCAGATCATTGCCTGTAAACACGCGCTGATCCCCTTGCACCGAGACTGTGAACGAATGAGGCCAGCTTACTGCGCCATCCACCACCGCCTTCTTCGTTGCATCCCATGTGCCATCGCCATTGATCCAACTCCCCGTGCCTTGCGCACCGCCTCCATTGAATTGGGTCTGACATGAGAAAACATATCCGACCTGCGGGCTGGACGAATATTTTCCGTCACCCAACTCCAGCCGGGTCAAATCCACATCGGACGTATGCGGCATGGCACTATCCGGTTGACCGCCGATGGATACCGCTGGCAAGGTGGGGATGTCGACATTCGGCACATCCACGGCAGGTGGTTGCTCCGGCGGCGCGGGGACGGTCACACATGCGGCAAGCAACAAACAAACCGTCGCAAACAAATTGAATGATTTTTTCGAGAACATTCGATCCTCCTTTACGGGTTAAGCGGCTCCCTGAAATCGTAAATCCCACTTTTTACTTCCCACCTCTTTGTGCAGTTTGAACATTCAAGATACGATTTTTTATCTTCGAGCGGATGATAACCACAACCGGGGCATTTAAATATGGCAATCACACTTGCGGGCATCTCAACCAATCTCGAATCTCCAGCCTCCAATTTCGCTTTCATAAACACCGAGGGCGTGACCTGAATCCACGCGCCGGTCCACTGTAAGATCGAATCGAGGAAGACCAGTATCCCCGTCGGGATGATGCGCTTCAGTACTCCCATGCGGAAATGCGATAGGGTCAGCGTTTTCTCGATGGCGAATCCCAATTCCGTCAACCACTGCCGGACCGCCTTCGGGTGGAAGTCGAAATTAAGTTTTACAAACTCAACAGGTTCCAGCGTGAATGGATTCCAAGACTGTCTGCCAAATAAAAATCGCAGAATTGCTTTCAAATTTAATTTATTGGCAAATTCGAGAATGAAAATTCCGCCTGATCCCAAAACGTTTTTCACCTGACCCAACGCCTTCGGCGCATCTGCCATATGATGCAAAACGCGGATCATCGTCGCGGCGTCGAAAAGCCCAACTACAAACGGAAGTCGATAAACGTCTGCCGCGACATAGATGTATTTATCAGACGCGCCGAGTCGTTGTTGGGCTTGTTCAAGTTGGGTGCGCGAATAGTCAAGTAAGACGATGCGTTCAAAGCCGCGATAACGCGGCGTGTTCCGCCCTGCTCCAGCCCCAAGTTCGAGAAGGAGGCGTCCGTTCATTGGGAGGAGTCGCTGAAGGGCGATAGATTCGGTTCGGTCCTCGTATTCACGTCCGCCCTTATCCCAAAAGGAGG
>DAOTZF010000253.1:0-2450 GCA_034434415.1 Anaerolineales bacterium
CGCCTCGGCGTTTCCAACGCTCCGGAGGTTTCGCCAGATGGGAACACAATCACGTTCATGCGCGGCAACCCGAACACGCAACAGAATCAGATCTGGGTCATGAAAAGAGATGGAGAAAATCCTGAGAACATCCCGCAGGCATTGGGGTGGGACCCTACCTGGTCGCCGGATGGAAAATTGATTTTGTTCGCATCCGACCGCGATGGGGGAGTTCAATTGTTCACGGTCAGCCTAAAGGGGAGCGCGATCAAACGCGTGTCGAATCTGCCGTCCATCCGGGGAAGAAGCGATTGGTCGCCCGATGGTTCTTTTATTGTCACCTATTCCGGGGAGGCGTGGAATCGCGAAGTCTA
Source organism: Anaerolineales bacterium (assembly GCA_034434415.1). GTDB lineage: Bacteria > Chloroflexota > Anaerolineae > Anaerolineales > Villigracilaceae > Defluviilinea. Next base: position 354 of record DAOTZF010000253.1, read on the forward strand.
CATCATGAGCGCGGACGGGTCGAACGCGCGGCAACTCACTCCGACGGGCGGCAATAGTCAGGGACCATCTTTTTCGCCGGACGGGCAATGGATCGCGTTCACTGCATACTTCGATCACTACGGCGATGATCACGGGTGCGAAATTTATGTCATTCGGATCAACGGCACTGACCTGCGCCGATTAACCGATAACAGTTATTGTGATTACCAACCGCGCTGGGGACCGTGACGCGTTTATAATATAAAAATTCATCCATTTGTAAGGGCGACCCATCCAGCGAGTGGAAAGTGATTTACCTTTTGTGACGGGTCGCCCCTACCCATTGATTGGAGGCTCTCATGGATCCCAAAGGCAAAGTCGTGATTGTTACGGGGGCGTCATCCGGAATTGGCGAAGCAACCGCACGTCAGTTTGGACGCGAGGGAGCAAAGCTGGTGCTTGCCGCGCGGCGCGTGGACCGGCTCGAATCGCTCGCAAGCGAAATTACTTCCATGGGCACCGGCGCGGAAGTGCTGGTCGTGCAGGCAGATCTTTCCAAGCTCGAAGATATTCAATCCCTCATACAAAAGACCCTCGATAAATTCGGTCGCATTGATGTGCTGATCAATAATGCGGGTTTTGGTCGGCTGGATTGGCTGGAGAAACTCGAGCCGATAAAGGATATTCAGGGGCAGTTCGATGTGAATGTGCTGGGCGTGATTCAAACCACGCGCCAGGCGTTGCCGGTGATGATTCAACAGCGGTCGGGTCATATCATTCAAATGTGTTCCATGGCGGGACTCGTCGGCACCCCCACGTACACGATCTATTCCGCGTGCAAACATGCTGTTCATGGATTCTCCGAGGCGTTGCGCCGGGAGGTCAAGCCGTGGGGAATCGATGTTTCGATGATCTACCCCGGCGGCGTAACTACTGAATTCGGTGCGCACGCGGGAATCAATCGTAAGACCAAGGCGACCACACCGAAATTCATGTTGCTCACAGCAGATGATGTCGGACGTGCGGTTGTTAGCCTGGTGCGCCGTCCACGCGCCATGTGGATCATCCCGTGGCTGTGGACGTTCACGATGTGGATGAACCGCAATTTCAACTGGTTCGTGGATTACACAACGATCAATCGTTTTACCATCCCCGAACGCGAAGAAGAGTTGAACGCGAAATAAAAATCGTCCCGCAGGCTCAAAGCCTGCGGGACGATTTCAATCGGGTACGTCGCTTGGTTTCACATCCTTCAAATTCAATTGCAACGATGTCCGCCCGTTGTACTCATTTGCTTCGAGAGTGTACATCACATCCACACGCGGAGGCAGGGACCTTGCCATCCCGCCCATGCGGAAACCAATGGCATCGTATGTCAACGCGGGACCATCCTCGAGAGTGAGTTTCAGATGCCTGCCGTCGGAGCCTACAGCCCGAAATGCCCTTACTTTCACATTGCGCGAGACAAATATGGCATCCGGGTTTCCGTAGCCGGTCGGTTCGAGGTATGCGAGATGTTTCAAAACACCGAAGTTCATATCAGCGAGGGGCAATTCCATATCCGCTGAAAGAGTCTGGCGCAGATCTTTCCCGTCCAATTTTTCTTTTGCTATTGTTTTGAGTCGCGTTACTAATTCAGGCAGATTTTCATTTTTCACCGTAAATCCCGCCGCCGCAGCGTGACCTCCATGGCGGACGAGCAGATCCTTGCATTGGTCGAGCGCGTCGGTGATGTGGAATTCGGGGATCGAACGGCACGAGCCGCGCGTTTCATCCGGTCCCTTCGCCGCGACTACGGACGGGCGGTAGTACGTTTCTGTCAGGCGCGATGCCGCCAAGCCGACCACGCCTGAGTTAAATTCCTCGTGCGCGGCAAACAAAAGATACGCTTGCGGGTCTTCCTGCATGGCGATCTCTTCCGCTTGTTGTTGCATCGTCTTTGTGATTGCCTGCCTCTGACGATTTTGCACGTCCAATTGTTGTGCCAGTTGACCCGCGCGCATGAAGTCGGTTGTGGTGAGCAATTCGAATGATGCCAGTGCGGATTCAAGTCTGCCCGAGGCGTTCAAGCGCGGACCGAGCATGAAGCCGATGTTGCCCGCGGTGATCTTATCAAT
>DAOTZF010000254.1:0-30491 GCA_034434415.1 Anaerolineales bacterium
TGTTCCGCCATTTCACGGTCCCATCCCGCATTCTCGACCAGACCTTCGATGAACGCCTCCCTGCGCGCCATCAAGTTCACCATCCCGCACTGGTTGTGACCGATCAACGCGATGCACGTCACGCCTCCCACTGCGATCGCGTATGAAACCTTGAATTCACTGTATCGCAAATTCGCGCCTCCCGCGCGGATGATGTAGGCGAAGTTATCGGGGATGTGCAGGTGCTTGCGGTTATCCATGCACATGCCGACGAGCAACTGCGCCTGTGTGTATGTTTCATAGTCGCGGTTGAGGTTGTGATATTCGAGCAACAATCCAATGGGGGTGTCGCGCAATTCGGCAAAAATATCCTTCTCTGTCTTGACAGCTACAAGTCGATCCATAATATCTCTCCTGCTGGGATTATAAACAAAAGAGACTGAGCTTCTCAACCCAGTCTCCAATCTTTAATTCTCCAATTCTCTTTTTAACTCACCCCACCAACCCAACAATAAAATTAAACAACCTCCAGTACAAGTTGTACAGCGGCTGGGGCCACGACGTTTTCGGCAACATCGGCGGGAAGGAGGATTCGACCTTTTCGTCGAAATAATTATCTGCGCCGTTGGTATCCCAGATGATATCGAAGCCTTTGCCGAGCATATCTTTCACGAACGGGTCGGCATCGTATCCGTTGTTCTCGTACATGTTGTCGTGCGCGTACACATGTTCCGGGTTCGGACCCACATCGATCTCGTTGGCGTCAAATCCGATACCAAGATTGAACACAGCCAGCCCGCCCGTCTTGTTACCGCGAATCGTGTTGTTATAAATTTCCACTTCATCCGCAGCAAGGATGAGGATTCCAGTCCCGGGTGGGATGAGCGCGACGGCGGTGCCCGGCGTGCCGAAATTCTCGCCGTTATTATTTTCTACAAGATTGTCATACACTTTCGTGTACAACGAAACTTTCGATGGCAGCTGCGGTAACAAATCAATGAAAATCCCAACGGTGTTATCGTGTGCCACATTGTTGTAGACTTCACCGGTGACCGTGTTCTCCAGTTCGATTCCGATCACATTGCCGTACGTCAACGTATCGCGGATGATCACATCCTCTGATTTCCCCGCGTAGATCGCCGCGTCGTTCATCAATGTGGCTTCGATGCGTTCGATCAACACGTCGGTGCACCGCACCGGGTACACGCCATACACGCCGGTGTTCTCGATGTACATATCGTGCAAATACACGCCCGTCGCGCCTTCCACCAGCACGCCGTTCGAGGTGTAGTTCATCACTGAAAAGTTGTACATCTCGAAATTATTGCCCGAGGCGATCACGCCGTCCGAGCGCGTGCCTTCGCCATCGATTACGGGCCAATCGCCGTTTTCATTTGGAATGCCCACCAGTTTGATGTCGCTCCAATCAAGGACGACCGACTCGTGATACACGCCGTATGGAACTTCGATTGTGTCCCCGGGACCGGAACGGTCAACGGCTTGCTGGATGGTCTCGTTCGGTCCCACGCGGACAGTTGTCGGCTCGTGCGCAGGGACGCCTGATTCAGTCACCTCAACATTCAATTGATCGACGACTTCGCGTGCCAGATTGGGATATTGTTCCACCACCGGCAACCCCGATGGCACTGACTTCGGTACTTCCGGCATCGCGCTTTCATCCGTCAGTGCGTAGAGGAATGCGATCAGGTCATCGCGTTCCTGCGAACTCAACTGGATGGGAATGATGTGACGGTCCACTTCCAAACCGTATTGACCGCCCCCGCCGTTTTCATAGAACCACAGCACTTCTTCGAGCGTAGCGAACGCGCCGTTGTGCATGTAGGGTCCCGTCAAAGCGATGTTGCGTAACGTTGGAGCCTTGAACGCGCCATCCTTACCGTCGCTTACGATCGCGGCGCGCCCGGCGTCGTGAGGAAATCCCTCAAGGTTGGGCACACCGGTGACGAAGAAGTCGTCTGAACCAAATGTCGGCGCGGAATGGCATTCAAAGCATCGCGTCGCCGCCGAACGGAACAGGTTCAAGCCGCGGCGTTGTGAGGATGTGAGCGCGTCGAATTGACCTGCCGCATATCTGTCGAATGGGCTGTCGTTGGAAACCAAAGTCCGCTCGAATGAAGCGATTGCCGCCTGCACGTTTTCGATCGTGACCGCATCCCTGCCGCCGCCGAATGCTTGATCGAAGAGCGTGATGTACTCGGGAATATCGAGCAGGTGCTCAACAAGATGTTCAGGGGTATTCGCCATCTCGTTTTCTGCGGTGAGCGGCGTGATCATTTGCTCTTCGAGCGAAGAGGCGCGTCCATCCCAGAATAGATGCGTCGAATACCCGACGTTCCATAAAGTCATTGTGTTGCGTGTTAGGGGTTCCTTGTCCAGGAGTTGGGCGGTTTGAAGCCCATCGCTGAAGCCCAGGCTGGGGTTATGGCAGGTTGCACAGGAATATGCATGATTCCCCGAGAGAATTGGGTCAAAAAATAAAAGACGGCCAAGCTCTGCCATTTCTGGGGAGGTTTCTCCATTCAACGCGGGGAATTCGCGTTGCAGTCCGCTGTACGCGGGGAGCACACTGCTCGCGCCGGCGCCCCATTTATCCTGCGGCGGCAGATCGTCGTAGGGAAGGGGAGCGAATGCGGCGTAGAGAATGCCGATGAGGGCGAGCACGCCCAATGCCAGAACGATGCGTTTTATCCAGGTTTTCATAATTCTCCTCAGATCTCAAAGACCTGTCAGGTCCATTTTATTTCAATGTCATCAAAAACGCGACGACGGCTTGGAACTCTTCGCTCGTCAAATCCTTGCTGAAGTTGGTCGGCATTGTGTCGGGGAATCCTTCCACGAGATATGCCTTCGGAGAGAGAATGGATTCTTCGATGTACGCCTGCGCGTCATACCCCGGGACGCGTGATCCGGCGCGGGTGGCGATGCCCGCCAGCGACGGACCGATCACGATCGTGTCTGGAACGAGTACATGACATTGCGCGCAACGCAGCGTGTAGACCGATTGCCCCAACTGCTCGAACGAGGTCAGCGTGGGCGTGGGTTCCGCGGTATTCGCAGAACAAGCCGCCAGCAATGTGGCGGCGAAAAGGAATAACAGAATTCGGATTTTCATGCAGGGATTTTCCTTGAAGTAAAGTCGGCGAATTATACAACGACCTGCATCCTTTGGAATTTGCGAAATTGAAGGGGATTCTTACCGTATCGAGTCGAGGTCTTTCAGCAAAAGACCCTGATCCTCTTCGTCTGTGACCTGCGCTGCCATTTCTCGCGCTTTTTCGAGGTAGTGTTTCATCACCACGCGGTTATCCGCGAGCATCTCTGCGCGCGCAAGTGATTCGTAGGCGTGGCCTTTGTAGAACGGTTCGAGAGTTTCGGCGTGTTTCAGTGAAAGTAACCCGTACATGCGCGCGTTATCGGGTTGACCGATCAGGCTGAACACGCGCGAGACCTGCCAACAGCCCACTGACAAATTTTGTGTGTTCGCATCCTCACGCTGTGACCAATGCCACAGCGAGGCGATCGCCATCTGTAACATGTTCAGGTCGTCTTCCTGTGAACGGTCCTTTTTCTCGATGTATTCCCAGGTCTTGTTGAAATTGTCGGCGGAAAAAAACTTGTGTGCGGCGGTGAGATCGAATTGAAGTTTGTCTGCCATGCAAATCCTATCGGACGAGCCTCACGAGTTGGGGTCTCGAGTTGGGGACGCGTTTGATCTCCCCTCGCGCTTCGAGGTCGAGTTTGACGGTGGTGACGTACCACATAACCGAGCCTTCGAACTCCCCGCGCACCTCCTTTTCCACGGCGCGAGATAATTTCATAAAGGTCATTTCTTTGTTCGCGCGCAGTACGCTCATGATGTTCTTGCGAATAAGTTCATATTTTGCCTTGCTGATGTTTACCCCCTGTTTCTTTTCGGGATGTAATGTTTTTATCATGTCTTTCATTTCTACCTCCTCTTGTTGGGTACGGAATTTTACTCCTATCCGCGTAATTTTGTGGGGGTGATTCGTACGGCAACAGAATATTCATTTCCGAACTGTTCCGGCGTCGCGCCGAGGCGGGCAATGCCGCTTTTGTATTTTTTCATGTAGGCGCGGTTCTTTTCTGCAGGCGGACAATGTTCATCGATCTTTGCTTCGCCGGAAAAGATGATGATTCGCTCTTCACCCAAATCGTCTTCAGTATTGAAGTGTAAAGCCACCTGCGGGTTTCTTTGAATGTGTTTCAACTTGTGCGCCTTTGCCTGGCTGTACATCAGGAACGAATCATCCTCCCAGACGAACCACACAGGTCTGGGTTGAGGCGTACCAGTTGAGTCAACGGTTGTCAGCCAAATGAAATATTCGCTTTTGATGTGTTTCTTCGCCAGGCGGCCGAGTTTGGAATTGAAATCGATCATGCAGTTGTTTTCATCCTCTCTACCACGATCTCCGCCACATCCTTCACTTGAATCTCTCCGCCATCTGCATTGGAGGCATCTGTCATCATAGACATGCAGAAGGGGCATCCCACTGCAACGGTGCCTGCGCCAGCCGAAGGTGCTGCTTGCAGCGCGGCTTTTGCCTCTGCGAATCTTGTCGTGTTCACGCGCGCGGTTCCCTGCTCCTCTTCCTTCCACATCTGCGCGCCGCCTGCGCCGCAACAAAACGTCTTGGCTGAATTGCGCGGCATCTCGATGGTCAATGCGCCGGTGGATTTTAGCGCGTCGCGCGGCGCATCCGTGATTTTGTTGTGCCGACCCAAATAACATGGATCGTGGAACGTGACGGTAAATTGTTCCTTGTCCACTTCCAAGCTGATCTTCCCCGTGCCGACGAGTTCGTTGATGAAATGTGTGTGATGCACCACTTCGTAATTCCCGCCGAATGCAGGATATTCGTTCTTGATGGTGTGCAAACAATGCGGACAGGTTGTGATGATTCGTTTTGGCTTGACCTCGTTGAGAATTTCAACGTTCTGCGAAGCCATCGCGAAGAAAATATCTTCTCGACCCGCGCGCCGTGCCGAATCGCCTGTGCAGGACTCGTTTCGTCCCAGCACGGCAAAATTCACTCCCGCCGCGTTCAAGATTTTAGCAAACGCCTGCGCGGTTTTTTGCGCGCGTGCATCCGTTGCGGGGGCACAACCAACCCACCACAAGATTTCAGGCTCGGGATTTTGCTCGATGGTCGGCACATTCAAGCCCTCTGCCCATTTCATCCGTTCGGATTGCGAGACGTTCCACGGATTTTGATTCCGCTCCATGCCCTTGAACGCGGTCTCGAGCTGTTTCGGGAACTGACTTTCCATCATCGAAAGATTTCTGCGGATGTCGAGGATGTCGCGCATCGGTTCATTCCCGACGGGACAGATGTCCACGCAGGCTCCGCAGCTGGTACACGCCCACACCGCTTCTTCTGAGATCAAGTTCAGCATTGGTACGTCGGTGTCGCCATTCTTCAAGTGATAGCGCTTGTTGATCTCCAGCGCGGCGGGCGAAAGGATCTTCCCGGTGTTGTACGCCGGGCAGACCTCCTGACAGCGGAAACATTGGATGCATGCGTACGCGTCCATGATCTGCTCCCAGCCGAGGTCCTTCATTTTTGCCGCGCCAAACTGCTCGATGGATTGATCGTCCAGGTTGATATAGCTCAATTCCCCGATGGATTTCCGTTCGGGTTTCAACGCGAAATTCAACGGAGCGAAGAATAAGTGAATGTGTTTTGAATACGGGAAATACGGAAGGAACGCAACCACTGCTCCGAGAGATAGCCAGAACATGATTCGTTCACCGATCAGCAGTTCACCTGAGTCCCAACCTGACCATAAACCTGCCACCGTCGAAATGACCGGTTGCCACTTGTCAGCCGTTCCCGCCTCTGCGATAAAAAATGATTCCCCCAACAAACGCGCCGTATTGTGGATGATGATGAAACCTGCAACTATGGCGGAGTCGCGCAGGATGCCAGTCCGCGCTTTGTGGTGAAAAAGAGTAGAGTCGCGCGTGGAAAGAGTCGAAGGCCGGAGGATGAAGCGTCGAACGACCATCCCGAGGATGCCCACTAGGATCGCCAGGTTTGCCACATCCGCGAGAAGTCGGTAGACATCCCCAAACCAGCCAAGATGTTCGAGAAGTTTGAAGTTTGTGTAGGCGTAGATCAAATCCGCCAGATTGATGAGGAGGAAGGAGAGGAATCCCCAGCCGATTAGTGCGTGAAGAATGCTTGGTCCGAGCCTGAAGCGGAAAACGGGTTGAAACAATCCGACTTTGAGGATGAGATCGCCGATTCGTTTCCAAATGAGATTCCAATCTGGCTTTCCCTGTCCGCTGGCGATCTGGCTGACGATTCGACGTGCTCCTCGATACGTCAACACAATGGAAACGACCATGAAAATCGCAAAGACGATTTTTTCAATGAGTGTGAGCATGGCAACTCCGACAACACCTCTCTCATATACGAGAGAGGCAGGGATTGAGGCTGGCTTCTTTAGTTTAGCACAAAACAAAACGCGGAAGCAAACGCCTCCGCGCATGGTTGAAACGGAAAGGACTTACTCACTGATATCGTTGACGTAATCCTGCGCGCCGATACACCCCGCTGAAAGTTTGGAGGAAACGTTTTCCCAGTTCAAGTCCAATTTTTCGATGAACGCGCGGTCGAGCGCATCGCCCAAACAACCGGGACCCGCATGATAATTCACGAGCGAGAACTTCCAGAGGTTTTCGTAACTTGCGACGTTTCCTGCCGTCTGACCGGTGATATTTTTTACGAGTTGTCCCGCCTGTTCACAATTTGCCAGTAATGTGTGGGCAAATACGCCGATGCTGAAATTAGCGCGCTCAAGGTCAATTCCAAGCGGGCAATTTTCGCAAACCGCGTTGGCCGCCTGAACGAGCGAAATACGCACATATTCCTGTTCCTTATCATCGAGTCCGCCGTAGCCGTTGGTGCATAATTCAGAATCCATCACCAGCGGACAAAACTGATTGAAGAACGGAGGATTCCATAATAATGTAGTATCTGCTCCGTGCTCGGTTAGCTGACCCAATCCCACATCGTTCTTCGCGCCAGTGCCAGGCCAGAATTGGCTTTCTTTTGCAAAGAGATTCTTCAACAGACTTGCCGGCACACCGGTGTCCTGCGCCACGTTCAAGATGATCGAGTCGAACTGGTTTTGCCATTGCGTGACCGCCTCGCGCGCGGCTTGCATACCGCATGAAGATGCAGTGCCGCTTTCCGGGTTTAATCCGTCGTTCGGGCACGAACTCGCATCCACCACGCCGTTGCGAATCAGGTTCGCAGCGAGATAATTGTATGGCACATCCGTCCCGAGGGATTCGCTCTGCGTCGGTGTGCTCAACCAATCCGGCGGACCACCGATGGGAGGCAGTGTTCCCCACGTCTGTACGCAACTCGCCACAGGTACGCCTGCCCACTGACTCGACAGCACATCCACATACCAGAAGGCGCGGTCAGGGTTGCCTGCATCCGTCGGCGCGACGCGCACGAGTGCATTAAACATTTGGCTGCTATCGCCGTAACTTGAATATGCCCAGAACTGAAGGCTTGCACCATCTTCGCCGGTGGTGGGAAGCCGTAGTCGGCAGAGCGCGCCGCAGGTGAAGGATTGTCCCTCATAAGTTCCCTCGATCTGGGTGATTTGATAGTCTGCCAGCGGCTCAATACCGGTTAATACCAGAATGGGTTCAAGCTCGCATATGCTCGTGGATGAGGTATGTACCGGGCTGCAATTTTCCAGTGTAACCTGTACGATGGGCGGAGGGAGCTTGGTCGATATTTCTTTTTGAGCGGGTTCGCTGTCAATTAGAACGAGATAGTTGCCTTTGCAAAGCCTTACGTCGTATTCGTGGCAGGGCTTTTGTTCGATCCAGTCATCGTAATCGTCCTCTGCGCAGTCATGGAAAACATCTGCCGCAGTAGGCAAGCCTTCATGGTCAATTTCGAGTACGCAGATCAATTGGTTTGTTCCCCAGCGTGCCATCCACCAGGTATATTTGGTGTATTCGACAACGGTGACCGAGAATCTGTCTGGGCCGGGCGGGTCTGCTGCCATCGGGGCGCCAGCCTCACGTCCGAAGGTGGCGAAGCCGGTGCCCGCGAGGATGACAAGCAGGCTGAACATCCCCACCAGCCGCAAACTCCATCGAGGCGAAATCCCGCGTTTATTCATAAATAAAAGGAGTCCACTCGTATTATAGCGGACTCCTTTTCATGGTGGTAACCAATTTGTTACCTATTTTTTTCCCTTTTTCGTACCGGGTTTGACCTTCTTTTTCTCCGCCCGTCCGGTGGAACGCGCCTTGATTTTTACGGCTGGCTCTTCTATTTCTGCGAGCATGTCCATATCCTGTTGTAGATTGCGATTGCGAACATAGATGCTGGCAACATACACTGCAAGGATGAGAAATGTGAGGGCGAATCCGGCGATCATGTAGCCGGAGGTGTCGGGTGTGGTTTCCTGAAATAACATGTTGAGTCTCCTGTGGTTTCCTTGTTACCAAGCCGCTTTCAATTTCATTTCTTCGACCTTTTCCTGTACTTCGCCGAGGCGGATGCGGTTCCAGAATAGGTCAATGAAGATGACTGTGAAGGCGAACAACGCAAAGAAGAATGCCTGAAGCATATCGCCCGTCATGCTGAAGTTGCCCTCGGCGGCGGCGTTCGAACCGGCGATGACCACCGGATGGATGGTGCGGAACAGGCGTATGGCGAAGAATGTAATAGGCGCGCTCAACCCGCCAATGAGAGCGTAGACCGCGCCGAAGCGGGCGCGCTTGTTCGGGTCGTCAATTCCCTGTCGGAGCATGAAGTAGGCGATGTAGATCAACTCGGTGACTGCGGCCGTGGTGAGACGCGGGTCCCACGTCCACCAGGTGTTCCAAGCAGGGCGCGCCCAAATGGAGCCAAGGATGATCGTGATGAGAAAAAACATCACACTCACCTCGATCGCCGCAACCTGAATGCGATCCCATTTCAGGTCTTTGGTGATGAGGTAGATCACGCTCAAGCCTGCGGTGAAGACGAAACCGACCAGCGCCACCCAGGCTGTGCCGATATGGAAATAAAACACGCGTTGCACGTCGCCCATCACCCGTTCGGTCGGCGCGACAACGATGGCGAGGTAGGCGGCTGTGACCAACAAGACGATCGAAACAACATCCAATATCTTTAGTGCGAGTGGTTTATGGTTCATGCGAACTCCTTTCGAATTGGAGACCTGATACTTCTGAACTTTATTCTTCCACAACATTATCGAACAACATAAACGAAGCGGCGATAAATACCACATCGTAGGTGATCAACAGGTTGATCGGAAACGAGATTTCTGAAAACTCCGCGCCGTCTAAAATCCCGCCACTGGCTTTGACCGCGGCAAGCAGTACCGCGAATGCAACTGGAAATAACAGGATGGGGAGGAGGATATCGCGCGTGCGCGTTTGAATGGACATCGCGGCAAGTAACGTGCCAACGGCGGTGTACCCGATGGACCCCAACAGAATCACCAGTATTAAACCGGGTTGGAACAAATTCGTATTGTACAGAAAACTGTACACCGGCAAGACAATGGCTTCAACGATGAGCATAAAAGCGAGATTGCTGAAGAACTTCCCAAAGTAGATCGCGGAGCGGTCGATCGGAGCGAGCAGAAGCCCGTCGAGACAGCCGCGGTCTTTTTCGATCGCCATGGAGCGGTTGAGTCCCAGCGTGCCGGCGAAGGCAAAGGTTGCCCAGAGAACGCCTGACGTTACCGATTGACGCGTTTTCACATCCAATTCGAGAGCGAAGTTGAAGATGAGAATGACCAGCAGGGAGAACACGAGCATCGAAGAGATCAGTTCCCAGGAGCGAAACTCGGCGCGTAGATCCTTCCACACGATCGCCCCGACAGCTTTATCGTAACTGGCGCTCGGCTGACTGCTGACCGGAGCGTGCTGAACGTTTTGTTTCTTCATCTCAACCCGCCAATGCCTGTTTATAGAATGTAAGCAGGTTGCTTTTTTTCAACTGTTTCCGTGTTGCACTCGCCGCGATGACGCCGCGGGAAAGAATGTCGAACCGTGTGGCGAGTTCTTCTGCGCGCGCCAGGTCGTGCGAGGTCATCACCACAGTGCGCCCCTGTGCGGCGACGGTCTTCAGTACATCATCCAACATCGTTGAGGCGTCTTGATCCAGGCCGGTGTATGGCTCGTCAAAGAGCATGATCTGCGGATCATGGAGCACGGCCCGCCCGATGGCGAGGCGTTGCTGCATCCCGCGCGAATACGTGCGGACGAGGTCGCGGCGGCGATGTTCAAGCCCCACCATTTCGAGAACCTCAGTGATCCGTGGTTCGTAATTGGCAATCCCGTACATACGCGCGTAGAAACGGAGATTTTCCTCGGCTGTTAGATCCCCATACAGGAGTGGAAGATGCGACACCACTCCGAGTCTCGCACGGACCTGTGCAGCCTCGCCGGGAAGTTTGTATCCCGCGATGTTCACCTCACCCAGTGATGGGCGTGAAAGCGAGGCAAGGATTCTTAAAAAGGTCGTCTTCCCCGCGCCGTTTGGACCGAGCAACGCGACGAACTCGCCGGGTTGCACCTCGAAGTCCACGCCGCGCAGGACGGTCTTCAACCCAAAACGCTTTACCAGTTTCTTTGTGATAATCATGGTTTATCCGAGACCAGAGACTCGCTTTCTATTTTCCAGTCTCTAATCTCTAACCTGTAACCTCGTTCTTTAAAATCTCTTTCAACTCTTCGCGTCGCTTCCTGTATGCCTGATCGCTGATTTTTTTCCTGCCATGCAGGTCGTCGAGCGCGATGATGGCGTCCATCACATCTTCAGCCGATTCGAATTCATCGCCGCGTTCCGCCTCGTTCGTTTCAGTGTGTTTGTCCTGACGGTACATCCACAAGCCAGCTCCGATGAACGCGAGCCCGAGCACGGCGGCTCCGATCAATAACCCGGTGTTCGAACTGGTTCCAGTTGCCGCCGTCTCCTCCTGAGGTTTCCCGGAAAGTGTGAACGCCAGCGATTCGCCAGCGGATATTGAATCAGATTCGTAGATCTGATACGTGAATCCTTGAATGGTTTGCACGCCGAGGTCGGAAACGTTCGCGTTTTCGATCGCCACGCCTACCGGTGTGAAAATGTTCACCGACGCGACAGGCAATGTAAACGGTTGTGAAAAGTTGATGGTATCGCTGAGATTCACCGATGAGAACGCCACCAAACCGTAGGCTTTTTCGCTCGGTGGAATGGCAAAGCCGTTCTCGGTGGGGATGAATGATTCGCTATCCTGCGTTGGCTCAAAACCAAAACCGAAGGAACCTTCCGGGAATTTGATAAAGGGAATCTCGCCGCCAGCATCCTGCGGCACAACAATGATCTCGTTGGTCGGGTTGCGGAATGAGTACAGGTTGTACACCGCTATGGAATCCGTTCCATATTCGAAGATCACCTGCACGCCATCCATCACGAGACCCGACGCATCCTCCGTGATCCCGTACAAGGTCAGCGCGGGGATTTCGATCAACTGCGCGCCTTCCTCCACAATGGCAAACTCTGACTGTAACCTAACATCTTCGATTTCCACGCGCGCAACAAAGATTCGATTGGCAGGCATCTCAATATTGTCGAATGAATATGTGCCGTCTTCATTCAAATCTGCTTCCTGTGTGAAAACTTCGACGGGTCCCGCGCTCGGGTCATTCACGTCGTGGTCGAATCCGCTCAGGGTGACGACAAGATTGGTCGGGAGGGGGCTACCTGTTTTATTTTCGATGGAGCCGCGCACATTTCCAAAACCCGCTCCCGGTTCAGGCGCAGGGTTGGCTTGACTCGGGTCCACCGGCGTTGCATCGGGGGACGCGGGAGTCGCCGCAACCGCGACAGGCTCGGGCGTGGCGAGAGGCGCAGTGTCGAATGAAAGAGTCCGTAGATACGCAGCGACCGCCCACAAGTCGTCATCACTGAAGTCCGCACCGAAAGCAGGGACCTGGTCGTTGCCTTGCTTGACAATACGAGCCAGCTCCACTGCTGTCAATGTGGACATGACTTGTTGATTCTTGAAATAATCAGCGGAACAGTTCGTGCAGTTTTGCTCGAAAAGTTCTTTGCCTCGTCCAACCTGTTCCGGCGTGGTGTGAAGTGTCAACACATACGCGGTGACATCCCACCGTTCCTGGTCGCTGAGGCTGGAGAATGGCGGCATGAAGCGTTCGATGTTCCCGCGCGTCACCATTGTGTAATATTGCGCGGGCGATGCCGGGCGTGCAATTTCAGGGAGTCCAAATGCACGGACTGTGACATTCAGTTGAATCCCCTGTTCGCCGTCGCCCAAACCGGTCGTGCCGTGACAAGCCGCGCACTTTTCAACATAAATCGCTTCGCCGTTTGCCACGTTCGGCGCCTGCGAGGGGTATAACACCAGCGCGGGCAACGGCGTAGGCGGAATATAACCGGGCGGCGGCGTAATGTCTTCAGCCAGTGTGACATTGCATGAAGCTAAAAGGAAGCTGAGCGAGAGCAGAAGGAAGTATCGAAGTTTCATTGATCTTTTCTTTTCAAATCACTTTAACGCTTTGCCACAGGATGGGCAAAAACGATCGTCTACCAACACAGGCTTTCCGCACTTCGGGCAAAAACCGTCGAACTTGCGTTTGCGCTCCGCGCGCCGCTTCGAGATCATGGCTTCGAGATGTTCGTCCGTGACCTTTCTTCCGGTCTTCACTGCTTCCCGCGGATGCTCCGCGCTCAACGCGTCGATCTTTCGCAGAATGTCCCCGCCTTTTTGCAACAGGCTCATCCGTTGATCCGGGTATTCTCCCTCGGGAATTTTTCCGAGATTGAAATCGAAATCCAATTCCTGCAGTGAACTGAGCACCCGCTCGCGCTCAGCAAGCAATGCGGAGAGTTCGCGTTCCTCCGGTGTGACGCGTTGCCCGTACCCGCGCAGGAACGGCGCATACAAATACGCCCCGACGAGGATGAGAACCGCCAGTGTCAGGAAAATAGCTGCGATATCCATTTGCCCTCTATTTCAACAATGGGTCGATCTGCGCGCGGATCTGGTCGATACTGACGAACGGACCCACTTGCACGTAACGCAGAACGCCTTCCTTATCGATAAAGTATGTTTCGGGCACACCCCTGATCCGAAAGTATTGCGAGATGCTCGTGGCGAGATCGGGTCCGTTGGGGAATGTAATACTGAACTTTTTCAAATACACGCGCGCATCGGTTTCCGTATCCACATAGTCCAGGCCGAGGAAAACGACTTCGCCGCCGGGCTGGTACTCCAGCCATGCCTCTTGCAATTCTGTGGCTTCCTGTTCGCACGGTTTGCACCACGATGCCCAAAAGTTGAGCACGACCACCTTGCCGCGCAGGTCGCTCAATCTGATCTCGGTCTTCCCATCCAGTTCATACCCGCTGTACAACGTCAATGAGAAATCGTCGATCTTCTGCCCCGGTTGTACGGTGCCTTGTTGCGCGCGGTTGAGTCCCATGGCGACGATGGCAAGCAAGCCAACCAGAAAAGCCCAAATGGTGATCTGTATCCACAACGGGACGGCGCGGCGGGGGGTTGTTGTTTCGGCCATTTTTTCTCCACCTTGCTCCCCTCTCCTTTAGGAGAGGGGTCGGGGGTGAGGTCAATTAATTTCTCTTTTTCAACTCTTCTTCGATTCGTGCAATGTATTCATCGTGATGGACGACAGGCTTCGGTTCAATCGCAGGGATCACTGCCTCAGCCGCCTTCGGCTTTTTCCACATCTGTAACGCTCGCACGAGCAGGATCGTGCCGGCAAGGATCGCGACCACGGGGATGAGGTACGCCCTCAATTTATCGCGCGGGTCGCCGGCAGCGCGTTCGCCGTACGTTACCGCGAAATAATCGATGATCTCCTCCTCGGTCTTGCCTTCGATCAGCATTTCGCGGATCTGTTCCCGCCACTGCCGGCACGCCTCGGTCGGACAAACATCCAGCGGCGTGTTCTCACACACCGGGCAATATAACTTCTTTGCGATCTGGTTCACCTCATCATCGGTGGGTTCGGGTCCCTGAGCAGACGCGATGGAAAGAGTCGCAAATAACGCTGCAAGTAAGGTCAGGAATATTGCGTACTGCGTGGCGCGTATTTTTCCTTTTGACATGTTTACGTGTTTACCTGTCTACTTGTCTACTTGTTTACTTGTTTACGAAATTACTTGTTCCACTAATCTGCCGCACTTGCTTCACGAATTTGTTTATTGGTTCGTACAGCAACATGCACGGGGTCTTTGTCGGGCCATGCCGCGATGATGATGCCGGTCAGAAATAGCAAGCTTCCCATCCACAACCAGTTGACGAGCGGGTTGACGTAGATCTTGAACGTCGCACCGGTGGCTGAAGCAGGTTCCCAATTGACGAGCAATATGTACAGATCATCCTTCATCGTGGCGCGTTGACCGGGAATCGTCATGGATTGTTGTGAGTCGAAATAATAATCGATGCGCGGATACAAGTCGCCGAGATATTGTCCGTTTTGGTAAATCCCGATCACGGCACGCGTCACCTCGCGCCCATCCGGACCGGTGAAGCGGGCAATGTCTCGATATTCCATATCGTAGCCGCCCAGGCTCACTTTCTGGTTCAATTCGAGTGTACCCTGTGTTTCGATCTGGAAGAGTTCGATACCGAGGATGCCGATCGCCATAAGCGCGATACTGAGATGAACGATGTATCCGCCATAGCGACGGCGGTCGCGCCCGGTCAGATTCCACAATGCCGTGAAGAGATTTTCGTTCTGGCTTTTTTGCCTTGCGCGCGCGCCGCGCCAATATTCATACAAGGTGATCAGCACGACGAACGCCACTAAAAAGAAACCGACGAGCGCAGAAACATTCCGGGTGTAAAACGAATATAACGCCGCAGTGATGAGGACGGCAACAACGGCCGGTTTCCACGCCGCTCGCCCCAATGTCTTTAGTGTGGAATGCCCCCACGCGGAAAGAGGCGCAATTCCCATCAGGAACAACAATGCCGCGAACAACGGTCCGTTGGCACGCTCGTAGAACGCGGGACCCACTGTCACTTTTGCGCCGGTGAAGAGTTCGGAGGTCAGCGGGTAGATCACTCCCCAGAAGCAAACCACCAGGATGCTCATGAACAACAGATTGTTGAAGAGGAACAACGCCTCGCGTGAAAGCAGGGAATGCATTTCCGTCTCTGCCTTCAAACTTCCCCAGCGATAGATCACGAGGGCGACCGAAGCGATGAATGTGATCGCGATGTAGGTAAAGAACAACGGTCCGATCGCGCTTTGCGCGAACGCATGCACCGATGAAAGTACGCCGGAGCGCGTGAGGAATGTGCCAAAAATGACCAGGTCATACGTCAGGATAACCAACAGCATGTTCCAATGTTTCAACATGCCGCGCTTTTCTTGAATCATCACCGAATGCAGGAAAGCTGTGCCGGTCAGCCAGGGCATGAACGCGGCGATCTCCACCGGGTCCCAGCCCCAGTAGCCTCCCCAGCCAAGCACGTCGTATGCCCAGCGCCCGCCAAGCACAAGGCCGAGCGTGAGGAACAACCATGCCCACAATGCCCAGCGGCGTGTGAGACGTATCCACCGGTCATCCGTTCGGCCGGTGACCAACGCGGCGATGGCGAATGCAAACGGAATGACGAATGAAACGAAGCCGAGATACAGCATCGGCGGATGTATCACCATGCCGGGATGCCGAAGGAGCGGATTCAAGCCGTTCCCGTCTTGAGGAGTGAATAACACACTGTTCGGCGGTTGGAAGAAATACGCTTCGACTCCCGTGGATGTCTGGTAGAACATCTTGAACGGGTTCTCGTAGAAAGTCGTCATCCCGACAAAGAAGGCGAGCGTGAAGCAGGAAACGAAAATGACCCACGGGAGGAACTCGCGGTCGCGATCCCATCTGCGGAGGGTGACTAGTGACGCGAATGCGGACATCAACCACGACCAGAATAACAAAGACCCAGCCTGCCCGCCCCACCAAGCGGTCACCTTCAAGTAGGTGGGCATCGTGCGGCTGGTCACTTCGTAGACAAATTGCACTTCATAATGATCGTTGACGAGGAGATAGATCAACAGGACGGATGAGAGTGTGATCAGCGGAAAGGTAAGCAACATTGCGCGGCGTGCACTTTCCACCATCGAGGCGGCGCGTTGCGGTGTATCCAGTTTCTCAAGAGTGTTTGCCCAGCGTTGTGTTCGCGAGGTGGGGATACTGCGGAAAAGCCGCGCGAACACCTTCGGGTTCGAAAACGCAGCGGCAATCGCGCTGTATAACGTGACAAAAAACGAGATGAGCAGAATTCCAAACCCGAAATGTGCGACCATCGAATCTCCTCTTCCAACTAAATTTCACAGGTCATTCGACCTGTGAAATTTTGATTTCCTAACTACCAGCCTGTTCCGGCACGGCTTCTTCGTAGCGGGTTGGGCACTTCAACAACAACTCCTCCGCGTGGAAGTAACCGTCGGTTCCGAGTGAGCCGGTGACGATGGCTTGCGCTTCATGCCGCAGCAGGTCTGGCTTGACACCTACATAGACGACGGTCATCCGGGCACGGGATGGATCGATGACTGCCTCGTGCAGGGCTTCGGCGAGTCCACCTTCATCCTCGAGTTCTGCCTGGTCCGCTGGGACGTGAGCCACCTCGAAAGTGAGGGTGAGCGTCTGAGGGTCGTATTGAATCGTGTCGCCGATCACGGCGCCCGAAACGCGCAGGTTCTTGTCCACCACCTCAGGTCCCTTTGCCATGAGTTCGTCCACTGTCATGAAATACTGGGCAGAGCCCGTGGTCGCATTCGCGATCAAAAACACCACCGCGCCGAGGATGAGCAAACCGCCGATGACGAATTTATTGAGCTTCATTGGGTATCTCCGGGTTGAATTTTCCGAAACCTGACATTCTTATCCGCATTCATTGTACATGGTGAGATTAACAAGGTCTGAGAATAAAGGCTGACGAATGTCATGAGATTTCTCTGAATTCATCAGGTGAACTTTTCGCCCACCGGGAGGCTAATCATCGTCATCGTTTTTCTCGATACCGAACGCCGCATCGATTTTTTCGAGGATGTTTGGAGTAAGTTTGGGAACGAATTTGTCGGCTTTCAGGTTTTCCTGCAATTGCTCCACCTTGCTCGCGCCTAAAATGACCGTGCTTACATTGGGATTTTTCAAGCACCACGCGATGGCGAGTTGCGAGAGAGTGCATCCCAAATTCTTTGCGATCGGTTGCAGTGAGCGGACCTTGGCAAGCCGTTCCTTATCCTTGACTCTCTTCTGAAGCCAGTGATAACCCTTGAGGTTCGCCCGGCTGTCTTTGGGAATCCCTTTCAAATATTTGCCTGTGAGCATCCCCGATGCCAGCGGGCTCCAGATCGTTGATCCGTAGCCGTAATCTTGGAACAAACGCGCATACCCATTCTCGAAACGGTCGCGTGCAAAGAGATTGTATTGCGGCTGTTCAGTGATGGGCTTGTGCAGGTGATGTTTTTCCGCGATGTGGATCGCCGCGACGATCTCATCTGCGCTCCATTCTGATGTACCCCAATACATCGCCTTGCCCCGTTCGATGATATTGTGCATCGCCCACACGGTTTCCTCGATGGGCGTGGTCTTGTCCGGGCGATGGCAGTAGATCACATCCACGTAATCGAGTTGCAAACGCGAAAGCGAGCCGTGGATCGCTTCGATCAAACGTTTCCGATTCAGTGTGTTGCTTTCGTTCACGTTGTCGTGCAAGCCCCAATAGATCTTGGTTGTGACGAGATAACTGCCCCTTCTCCAGTTCAAACGCTTTAACGCAGCTCCCATCACCTGTTCTGATTTTCCGTTCGCATAAACTTCGGCGTTATCAAAAAAATTCACCCCCGCGTCGTACGCCGCCGCCATCAATTCCACAGCCGCGTCCACATCCACCTGGTTTTTGAACGTAACCCATGAACCAAATGAAAGTTCGCTCACGCGAATCCCAGTGCGACCCAAATGACGATACTTCATCAACGTCTCCTTGAGATAAATTTCCCTACATTATAATCTCCCCATGCGACGCGCCTACTTTCTTCTTACAACTATCCTTATACTGATTTCCTGTTCTTCGCCGCAGCCCGACTCAACGCCTCAGCACGTTGCCCTCACTCCCTTTTTGACCTCGACCTCCGCGCCGCTTCTGACTCCGGGCGGTTTGGTCCCACTGACCACGCCTCTACCCAGCCCGACACCTTTCACGTACACCGTTCAGGCAGGCGATACCATGAGCGAGATTGCTGAACGGTTCCGCGTCTCGCTCGATGATTTGCAAGCCGCAAATCCTGAAATCTCACCAAACGCCATGTCGGTGGGACAGGTTCTTAAAATTCCCAGTAATCCTGAGAATCCCTCTGGCGAACCGACTCCAACACCCGCGCCGTTCACTGTCGAACAAGTTGAATGTTACCCAACAACGGACAGGGGAATGTGGTGTTTTGTGCTCGCCCGCAATGATTTCACTGATCTGATCGAGAATGTAAGCGCGCAAGTGACGTTGATCGACTCGAACAATGCAACCATCGCGACGCAAACCGCGTTCCTCCCCCTGAACATTTTGCCGCCGAACACATCTCTGCCACTGACAGTTTTCTTTTCTCCAGACGTTCCCTTCGACGCGAAACCTCAAGTACAGGTTTTAACCGCGATCCGTTTGTTGCCAAATGATGAACGATATATCCCCGCGATGGTGAACAATACGCTGGTGCAAGTAACCACAGAAGGGCACAGCGCGCAAGTCAGTGGAGTGGTGTTGTCGCAGAGTCAAACCTCCACGGCGAATCAGGTGTGGGTGGCAGCGACAGCTTACGATGGCGCGGGACGCGTGGTGGGAGTCCGCCGTTGGGAATCCAACGAGAGTCTTCCGCCCGGTGGAAGCCTGTCATTTAATTTTTTGGTTTCGAGCCTGGGTGGTCGAATCACGCGGGTTGAGTTTGCTGTGGAGGCGCGTCCGTAAAACCCCTCTCCCAAAACGGGAGAGGGGCAGGGGTGAGGAAAATTATTTTCCTTCGAGCCACATGTATCTTTCGATCGGAATATCGATAGGCGTATACACGTAGCCCTTCACATACGGTTTGACCAATTGATAGGAAAGGTAATGCGTGGTGAATAATGCCGCGGCATCATCCACGATGATCTGTTCTGCTTGTTGATAGAGCGCGATCCGTGTTGTCACATCTCGTTCGACGCGGGCTTGTTCGAGCAAAGCATCGAGTTGCGGGTTTGAGTAACCGGCGTTGTTTTGCGGCGAGCCGGTGTGGAATAGCACATCGGCAAAGTTTTCAGGGTCGGGGTAATCGGCGCACCAGCCGCCGCTGAACAGTTGACCGTGATTGCCCGAATAAATTTGGTCAAGATAGAAATTAGGTTCGAGGTTCTCGACTGTGATCGTCACGCCGAGATTCTGTTCCCACATCTCAGCCATCGCGGCGATGCTCCCGCCGATATAACTTCCAATACCTCCATCGGTGAAGACAATCGGGGGCAGCCCTTCAGGTCCACCATAGGATGATTCGGCGAGGAGTTGCCGCGCTTGGTCCGGGTCGTAGGGCAAACCTTTGAGCGCGAGGTTGTATCCGGGTAACGCCGGTGGATATAAACCAACGGCAGGAAGATCGTTGCCGTCAAAGACCACGTCAATATATTTTTGACGGTCGAACGCCATGCTGAATGCCTTGCGGACGTTGACATCGTCGAATGGTGGGCGTGTGGAATCGAAGTTGATGTAGCCGGTGCAAAGCGAGACACCGGTGAGTAGCTCGTTGTGAAGCGGTTCAGTGGGGTCGGTGAACCGGTCGACAGAATATACGCCTGTGATATCTACTTCGCCGGTTTCATACATCCGCTGGCTATCGCCGGAATACAATTGATAGACAACAAACGGGATACTTGGCTTGCCGAGATAAAAATCTTCATTCGCTTCGTAGACCATCACTTCGAAGCGTCTCCACTCGCGTAGTTTGAACGGACCTGTGCCATTGGGGGTGCGGTACCACTCTTCGCCGCTTTCCACGTTCTCCCGGTCAACGACAAACGCTGTTGGGTATGTGAGCTTTAACAAGAAATACGGTTTAGGCGCATCGATCGTAACTTGCAGGGTGAGGTCGTCAATTGCGGTCAATCCTGTAATTTGATCCGCTTGTCCTGCATTCATCTCCCTCACGCCGACGATGTCACCGAGATACGTCAACACAGTATCCGATGCGAGAGCGGGACTGGCGGCGCGCTCCCATGAGTAAATGACATCCTGTGCTGTGACCGCGCGGCCGTTATGGAATTTGGCGTTCTCGCGTAGATAAAATGTATACACCGTTCCATCCGCACTGACATCCCACCTCTCGGCGAGATCGGGCGTGAGATTCAAGTTTGGGTCAAACGAGACCAGCCCGCTGAAGACCAGTTTATCCCCCGAGCTGTACGTGGTCGCGGGATCGTAATCTCGCGGATTGGTGGATTCACCTCCCGCCAGCACTAATGCCCGATCCAGCGGAATATCCGTTTGCCACGCGGACGCGCGATTCGGCGCGGTCGCGCCGATCAACAGTGCGATCACGAAAAACCAGCTCACGCGAAAAAATTTATTGACCATTCTTTCCTCCCGAAGCTTGATTTCCACGACGGACGATGAAACCCAGCACAACGACTCCAATAATGAGCAGGAACAAACAACAGAAACCCAACAAAATCAACGTCAGGGTAAGAGGTGGACCCGTCCGTTGTGCAGGCTCGGATACAGGCGGAGAGTCGAATGAAGATGTGGGTATCGCGGTCGGCGTCGCTCCCTGTAAAAATTGTGACCCTGAGACGGGCACGATCGTTGGAACAAACGTCGGTGTTGGCTGCGCGGTTGGCTCTGCCGAAACTGTGCGAGGTTGCGCACCGATCGCTTCGCGCCATTCATCTTCCAAGCCTTCAACGTTAAACCCGTATGTTTGTTGCAATGCTTCGTCAACGGTAAAGCCATCGCGCAGAGATGTGAGAAGTGCAGTCATCTTTTCCTGACCGTGGGTTTCGACGAGGAACTTCACGATGCTGAAGGATTGACTGTAGGATAGATAGGCTTTGTCCGGCACTTCGGAGAACCCGGCGCTGAGAGATCGAACGCTCAATAACGTATTGTTTTGTATTGCATCATCCAATTGGGCTTGTGAGGAGGGGTCAAGATCGCCCTCGCTGTAAACCGCCAGCCCTTCATTGAGCCATGTAGGGACGTCGCCCAGACACGAAAATGTAAGATGACCGACCAGCACATGAGTAAGTTCATGCACGATCGAATCGCGCCCCCAATCAAGGTCATTCTGGGAGATGCCGAGTATGACAATATCCTGTTCGGGGAAGGCTTGCCCACCCGTCCACGAAGGTTCGTAGAGAATCGCATCGCGCAAGTCGTTCGTGTCCGCGAAGATGTAAATATCTATTGGGGAGTCGGCGACCAGACCGGACTGGGTTTCATTGAATTCGAGACCGCCTTGTGCGGCGTTGAGGAGATCGCGTGCAAAGGATTCATCGCCTCGATACCAGTGGAAGTTGATCAGCCCTTCGTTGAGCGTTTTCCACTCATGGACATCGTCCAGCCAGACGGCAGTTTTCGTTTCACTGACGGTTTCAACTCCGTTCGCATCTGTCACGCGCCAGCGCCACCACAGTTGTGCACCGGGCGGGAGCGACCCGCTCTGGCGCATTTCCCACGTCCACTCTGCATCCACGGTGTCCCCCGGTGTAAATTGCGGGAATGCTTTGGCGATCACGTCACCGCAGGTCTGCTGTTCGTTTCCATACTCCAGCACAATGGATTGAATGCCGCTCGTGCTTGTGATTCTCGCACGGAAGGTTGCGGTCTCGGGGAAGTTGAATTCCACCTCGTTGTTCGTAATGTCTGCTGGGGGCAGAGCAAATGCCGGGGTGGGGAGGAGCAGGTTGACCAGGAAAAGAAGCGTGAATAATTTTGTCCGCATGAGTGAACTCCGTTGTCGGTTTTCGCAAGTGTATCACGTGTTATTGTCACCTTCCAAACACCTATCAAGCGGGATGTTGGTTTGACGCTCCCTATCCTTGCATGTATAATCCCTCAATCTCCCCAACGGGAGATTTTATTGAGGCAACCATGGCTTTGCGCGGCAACCTGCGCGATTTCACGATCACGCAACTTCTCAATTTGATCAACCTTGCACGAAAGACTGGCACCCTGGTGGTTGATGGACCGGGTGAGCAGGCGCATGTTTCGTTCCGGGAGGGGAAGCTCGCGTACGCACGCGTCGGGAAGGATGATGGAAGTCTCGCGGCGGTGTTGCATCGAGCCAATAAATTGACGGTGAACCAGTATCGCGCCATTGTCGAACGCGCCGGCAGGATCAACGACAAGGAACTTGGGTTGTTGTTGATCAATGCCGGTTACCTCACGCAGGAGGAGATTCTGGCAAATCTCCAAACGTATTTCACAGAAGCCATCCGCCGCCTGTTCACGTGGGTGGAAGGTTTCTTCCGTTTCGAGAACGAGATGCTACCGCCGGATGACCGTATCAATGTGCGGCTGGACCTCGAAAACATCATCATCGAGGGGTCGCGTCAACTGCGCGAATGGGAGCAATTGCAGGACGAAATCCCGAGTCTTGACATGGCGTTGAAATTCACCGACCGCCCGTTGAAAAATGTGAACCTGAGCGTTGAAGAATGGCGCGTTGTTTCGTATATCAACCCGAAGAACACAATGAAGCAGATCGCGCAGACGAATAAGATGAACGATCTGGAGGTGCGGCGCATTGTGTATGGATTGTTGCAAGCCGGACTGGTGGAAATCGTTCGTCCTGAAGGGATGGTGATCCCGCAAAGTCCGAAGATGTTCCCCACACAGGATAAAGAGGAACAGAAATCATTGGTCAATAAATTAATTGGGCGTATTCGCTCGCTCTAATCGCACAGGCGAAGGGATCAGTATTTATGCAAACGGTCAAAATGGTTGTCACAGGGCCTTTCAGCGCCGGCAAGACGGAGTTCATCCAGTCGGTCAGCGAAATTGACGTTGTTTCGACAGAGCGCAAGATCTCGAGCGCCGCGGAGCGCGCCGTGAAAGAATCCACCACGGTTGCGATGGACTTTGGTCGCATCACTGTAAACGACGATCTGGTGCTTTATCTGTTCGGTACGCCGGGTCAAAAACGATTCGACTTCATGTGGGAGATTCTCTCGGAGGGGATGTTGGGCTTCATCGTGATGGTTGACAGCACCCGCCCAGAAACCTTTCGCGAAGCACGTTCCATCCTTGAAACATTCCGCGCCTACGCACCGACCCCGTATGTTGTCGCGGCGAACAAGCAGGATATGGAAGATGCATGGGACCTGGAGGATATGCGTCACGCACTGAGGCTGGATGGCAAGGTGAAGCTTCTTCCCTGCATTGCCACCGACAAGGAAAAGGTCAAATCGATTCTTGTCGAATTGCTGTACAGCGTTCTGGGCGAATTGAAATAAGGTTTGAAAGTTCGTTTAGGTTCTTGTGTCCTCGATAACCACTGATCAGGGAATCGTTCATTACGAAGTGTATGGCCGCGGAAAACCGGTCATTCTTTTGCATGGCTGGCTCGGCTCTTGGGGGTTATGGCAGGAGACGATGGCGTACCTCGGCAAATATTATCGAACCTATGCGATGGATTTTTGGGGTTTTGGTGAATCGGGTAAGAAGCGTGAAACATATGCCATTCAGGATTTTGTCAGCCTCGTCAATCAGTTCATGGAACAGTTGGGCATCTCGCGCGCGCCGCTCGTCGGTCACAGCATGGGCGGCACGGTCAGTCTCTCGGTTGCGATACGTTATCCCGAACGCGTGAGCAAGGTGGTCGTGGTCGGTTCACCCATCATTGGTTCGTCACTGGCGTGGCCACTCAAGCTTGCAGGATATCGTCCCATTGCGTTTATGTTATTCAACATGATGGGTGTCTTCCGTTTTGGTGTACGCGCGGCTTCTCCTTTCATCTGCCGCGACGAACGATTCCCGGAGATGATGGATCGTGACCTCTCGAGGACGACTGTCGAATCGTTCCTGCTTTCGATTGCTTCACTTCGTCGGACGGATCTCCGCCCCATGCTGGACCAAGTCCGCATACCGGCGATGGGCATCTACGGCGACCGCGACATCATCGTCCACCCGAAGCAATGGCAACCCATGCAAAAAGGAATCGCGCACGCGCATATCGAGCGTTTCCATCAGGCGGGGCATTTCCCAATGCTCGAAGAACCGCTTCAATTCTCTGAAAAACTCAAGGCGTTCCTCGACCGCGACGAGAGGACGCGTCCTCGAAAGGCAGCGTCGACAACCCTGACTCCGTCCCCCTCGGTGACGTTGTAATTGAATCATGTCTGAAGCCTATCATTATCCGAATCGAATGGGGAGAATCATCCTGCTCTCCATGGAGGAGGTGATGGGGCGCAATGGCGTTAACGCCCTGCTCAAACTCGCCTCGCAAAATTCCCTTATCGAAAACTACCCACCAGACGATTCGAAACCCGGCTTCCCCTTTTCCACGGTTGGCATGTTGGGCGGAACGTTGGAGCAGGCGTACGGTCCACACGGCGGACGCGGACTTGCCCTCCGTATCGGACGCGCGTGTTTCAATTACGGAGTTCGTCAATACAGCACCCAACTGGGACTCACCGAAACGACTTTTCGTCTTTTACCTCTTCCGGCAAAGTTGAACTCAGGCGCAAGGGCTTTTGCCGAGTTATTCAATACCTTCACCGACCAACGGGTTCGTATCGAGGAGGATGGGGAGAAACTGCTCTGGCATATTGAGCGCTGTCCGTTGTGCTGGGGGCGGCAGTCGCATGAACCGGTCTGTCACCTCGCCGTTGGCTTGCTGCAGGAGGCGTTGTATTGGCTGAGCGGCGGCAAGGTGTTCGATGTTACTGAACAAACCTGCATAGCAATGGGGGATAAGACCTGCACGATCGTGATTGACCAATCGACCGCCTTCTAAACATTTCTGTTTCCAAACAATTTTGCAGGTGAGAGATGCGCGGGCGTTTTGCCCCGCTTTTCCATTTATAATTACCTCTGCCATGCTCAAGGTCATCTTAAACGAAGAAAAACCCATCACGCCCTTCAACGAGTTCGCGCGCGACTTGCGAATCCAGAACCAGCCGTTGTGGCTTCACCAGCGGAATTTACTCGCCCCCTATACCACGCGTGAGATCGAGCTGAAAGCGGGCCAGCGTATGCCGACGGAGCGCGGAGAAACCCTCGTCTATCGCGACAACTTGTATTTCGATGAGGGATATCTTCAAACATTCCTCGCCGCCGCCCGTAAAAAGGGACGACCGGTACGCGCTGCGTTTTCCGCCGAAGACCCGGCATTCAAGGAACATGCCCTGCCGCTTTCCACTTCGTACACCCCGGCGGGCGGAGTTTTCCTCGCCGATCTGTGGTATTACCCGCGCGGACCCGTTGCGGATGTAGACCCATTGGTGATTGACCTCGAAGCGCGCGAAATCGGCTACTATCATGTGCCGACCTACATGGCGGATCAAAGCGGCGATCTGACGTTTCAAGTCCCACTTCGCGCCTGTCTCGCCATCGATTCATGGGTGCATGTCTTCATCGCGGACGTTGTGTTTGGCTTGTTCGCCCGCGGGGCGCGTTTCGAAAAACAACTTGCGGAAGATCTCAGTTTCAAATTGGGTATCCTCGGCAGGGCTTTGTTCGAGGGAAGACAAATTCTCGAAAGTTCAGCGCTTGTCAAAATCGGCAAAAATTGTGTGATCGACCCGCACGCCGTCATTCATGGACCCACGACCATCGGCGACAATGTGACGATCAACGCCGGGGCGGTGATCGAAAACTGCATCATCGGCAATAACGTCAACATTTCACAGGACGTGCAGTTGATGTTGTCTGTGGTCGGTGATGGGGCGTTTCTCCCGTTCCGTGCCGCGCTGTTCATGACGACCGTGATGGAAAACAGCATGATCGCGCAGAATACCTGCCTGCAGATGTGCGTGGTGGGACGCAACACCTTCATCGGCGCCGGTTCCACGTTCACCGATTACAACCTCATCCCCGCGCCGCTGCGCGCGCTGGATGGAAAAGGGAAGTTGAGTCATTCGAACCGCCCGGTGATTGGGAGCGCGGTGGGACACAACTGCCGCCTCGGTTCCGGGATGATCGTCTACCCTGCGCGCACCATCGAATCGGATGTGGTCCTCGTCGCATCGAAAGAACGCCGCGTCATCGACAAGGATGTTCATTACGAGGATAGCGACCATCACAAGTTAAAGTTTGCCAGCCTGCACAAAAGGCTGTATCCCCGCCCCGGCGAAACCGTGAAAGAATCGTGGTAAGTATTGGACACTTTTGCTTTCATCATTCACCCGATTGACCCGAAACGGGATGTCAGTCGCAAGTATCCATTTCTTGGGAGGGTACTGAGCGAACGGCAGATCGATTTTTTTTCCACATTTTTCCCGCCCGTGTACATTTCCGAGATCGAGGGCATCAAGTCCGAAGCCACCGGCAAAGAGATCAAAGGTTGGTTTATCGCCTGCCCGTATACGCCGCGGCGTATGATGCAATTACCAGAGCAGATGGTGTATCGCAAGATCATTCAAACCGGCAGGCTGGCTGAAAAACTGGGCGCTCAAATTCTGGGTTTGGGCGCGTTCACTTCGGTGGTAGGCGATGCTGGGATTACGATCGCGAACGCGCTGGATGTGCCGGTCACCACAGGTGATTCGTACACGGTGATGGTCGCGGTGGATGCGCTTCGTGAAGCGGCTCGCAACATGGATATCCCCTTTGACGATTCAACGGTGGCAGTGGTTGGCGCGACAGGCGCGATCGGGCAGGTGTGCGCCGAATTATTGGCAGACGAAGTGGCTTGTTTGCACTTGATCGGTCGGCGGCAGGATAAACTCGAAGAGTTGCGAGACAGGTTGAAATCTGGAGCGAGAGCCGGGATAACGGTCAGCACGAAAATGGACGCGTTGGCATCCGCCCAGTTGATTCTGACGGTGACGAGTGCCATTCACGATGTCATCCGCCCTGAATTTTTGCTGCCGGGGAGCGTGGTTTGCGACGTAGCCCGCCCCCGTGATGTTTCTGCAATGGTCGCCGCGGCGAGAGATGATATATTAGTGATTGACGGCGGAATGGTTGATGTGCCAGGGTCCGTTGATTTCCATTTTAATTTCGGGTTTCCGCCGGGTAAGGCGTATGCCTGCATGGCTGAGACGTTCGCATTGGCGCTGGAAGGTCGTTTCGAGGATTACACGCTCGGCAAACATCTGACGCGGCAGCGCGTGGAAGAGATCGACTCGATCTGCCGAAAACATGGCTTTCGCTTGAGCGGGTTCCGCTCGTTCGAGAGGGAAGTCACAGAACAGCAAATAGAAACCGTACGCCGCAATGCGCGTAATGCGCGTTCGGCATATAAGTAATTTTGGAGGCTGATATGGGAAAAGCCCGCCTGTTGATCGTGGAAGATGACGTTGATATCGGCAACATGTTGAAGATCTATTTTGCCGGCATGGATTTCGATGTCGATGTGGCCGTGCGCGGAGCGGACGCGTTGGAAAAAACGCGCCACGCCCTGCCGCATTTGATCGTACTCGACATTATGCTGCCGGATATCGACGGCTATGAGGTCTGCCGCACCTTGCGCACCAACATGCGTACGAGTCACATCCCTGTGATTTTCCTCACGCAAAAGGATGAACGGAGCGACAAACTTCAGGGTTTGGAGCTTGGAGCTGACGACTACATCACCAAGCCGTTCGACATCGAGGAGCTCAAACTGCGCGTGCAAGGCGCGATTCGACGCGCAGAGCGGGAGAGTCTCACTGACCCGCGCTCGGGTCTCCCCGCGGGACGGCTGATCGAGGAACAATTGCGGCGCATCATCCGTGAAAAGGGATGGGCTTTGCTCGATGCGCGAGTCAATGAGTTCGAGCCGTTCAAGGATGTGTACGGGTTTGTCGCGGGCGACGATGTGCTCCGTTTTGCCGCCATGATGATCAACGAAGT
Source organism: Anaerolineales bacterium (assembly GCA_034434415.1). Taxonomy (GTDB): domain Bacteria; phylum Chloroflexota; class Anaerolineae; order Anaerolineales; family Villigracilaceae; genus Defluviilinea. Next base: position 28,057 of record DAOTZF010000254.1, read on the forward strand.
GGTGGATGAGGTTGGTGCCACTTCCGATTTCATCGGTCATGCCGGGGGCGATAACTTTATCATCATCACCAGCGAAGAAAAAGCCGGTGCGATCAAAGCCCGCCTCAAAGAACGATTTGATAAAGAGGTGCAGACCCATTACAACTTTATTGATCGTCAGCAGGGATTTGTGCAGGCACCCTCGCCGGATGGGTCCACCGTAAAAGTCCCCTTCATGACCATGTCTGTGGGAGTAGTTTCGCCAAGCGGAAATACATTTGCCGATATTCGCGAGATTACCGAACTGGCGGCTGAGGCGCGCCGACAGGATACTTCGGCTGGCGGATAAGGCGCCGGACAAAGATGTTTGCCGGGCTGGATGTCAGCATCTGGTTGATCTCGATTGCGCTTGTACTTCTCGCTGTGGTACTGGCGGTCGTTTGGTTGCGCCGGTTACCTGGTAATTCTCCTCTAGCCTCTCAGCCATCCTCCCCTCAGGTTTTTTCGACCATCTCAAATACAAATGAAGCCGTCATCACAATCCAGCCCGGCGGGCGCGTGGATTATATCAACGAGCTTGCGCGCAACTGGTTTGGCTTGCGTGATGGCGAAGACCCCGAACTCGAACGATTGATTCGCAAGGCGAGACCTGCGGAAGATTTTCTCAACCTGTGCGCACACCCGGGGCAGAAGCGGTTCTCCGTGGGCGGCAAGTTGATCGAAGCAACTTCTTACCATGTGCCGGGTCCATACCCGCTCATGTTGTTGACGTTGCGCAGTGTGGATCTATATGCCAGCAAGGATCAGGTCGCTGCGGACTCTTCGATGTTGAAAGTACTCTCTGATTTTGGCAGGGGTGTCACAGAAAGCCTTGAATTGGAAGACACCCTGTATTCGATCCTATTAAATGTTTCACACCTTGTTCCCGCAGATGTGCTCGAACTCAAAGTGTGGGACACGTCACGTAGAAGTCTGACGCCATACATGCTTGATATCTCCGGTTCCTCGAAGGTTTCGCGCGCTACGCTTTCGCAATTTGGTGCATTGACCGATCTCCTCATATCAAGGCGCAGGCCGGTGCTTTTGCCGGATACGCGTTCTGCGAATATCGATTCGATCCAACTCAACAATGAACTTTCAGTCCAGTCGTATATCGGCATCCCGTTGACGGCGCGAGATGAGTTCGTCGGCACACTGGAGATCGGGTACCTGGCACCCGGTGTTTTGGGGCAAGCGGACCTCGATTTGTTGCAACTCGTTTCCTCGCAAACCGCATCCAGTATTCACAATGCTTTGCTCTACGCGAGTGAGAAAAGCCGCTCCGCTGAATTGACCGGGCTCGTGAATCTGGCGCAGGCGGTTGGCGCAGTGCAGGATTATGCAAGCCTGATCAGCCGCCTCATCGAGAGCATTGCGCCTCTTTTTTCAGTGGATATTCTGGGTTTCCTCCTCTACGACCACACCAAACGGACGCTGGAAGGGCAGGTCCCATTTCAGGGTTTGCCGCGGCACATTGTGGAAATTTATCGGACGACGATCCAATCGGATAGTTCCGCCGAAAAAATATTGTTTGAACGGAAAACCCTTTCCACGCGAAACGCGGCGGAGGATCGAGCATGGAGCGATCTGGGTCTTCAAACGATTGCCCAAGCCGCGAGTTTGCGCGAATCCGTTCTTGCTCCGATGGTGGCGGGCGATCAATTCGTCGGTTATGTTCAGGTCTCGAACCATCGGCAGGCATCGGTTGAATTCACGGAACGTGAGTTGCGTCTGATCGAGACGGTTGCAAGTCAGGCCGCGGGATTAATTCAAAACTCGTTTTCGGTCGAGCGCACACGCCAGCGCGCGCTGCGGGCTGATGGGTTGCGTCGCATAGCGACTCTTTCCTCCTCTTCGGCAACGCTTGATGAAATGATCCGCCATTCTGTTAATGAATTGGCGCGGTTGCTGAAATGCGACCTGGCGGCGTTATTCCGCTTGGACGAAAAGGATGGCGCACTCCATTTGCACGAGAGTTCCGTCTTTGGAGTTTCAGTGGATCCTGCCAGCCCCCTCGAACGGCTTCACATGGATGCCCCTTATCGGACAACCGTTGCGGGAAGTGGGAAACCCCTGTTTTCGGGCAGGTTGAGTTTGGAGAGAAACGTTTCACCTGCGTACCTTCCTCTGTTCTCCAACCTGCAGATGGAATCCATCATCGTGGTGCCCCTTGCGGTTCGTGAGAAAACGTATGGCGAATTGATTCTCGGAAGTCGAAAATCCGCCTATTTCAGTAACTATGATATCGAGGTTTCGTTGTCCGCGGCGGGTTTGATCGCCGATGCCATCGATTCAGATTCTCGATACGTTCAAACGGATGAAAGCCTGCGCCGCCGCGTGGAACAATTGACCTCGCTGGCGCGCGTCAGCAGGGAATTGAATACAACGACTGACTTGAAGTCCCTGCTTGAGCTTGT
>DAOTZF010000255.1:0-3072 GCA_034434415.1 Anaerolineales bacterium
AACGCATCTTGCGTGGCGAAGAAATCCACTTGAATGGAATGGTCGATCACCAGATCCACCGGCACGAGCGGATTGATCCTCTTCGGGTCGCCGCCGAGACGTGCAACTGCCGCGCGCATGGCGGCGAGATCGACCACGGCAGGCACGCCGGTGAAATCCTGCATAACGACGCGGGCGGGGAGAAAGGGAATTCCGGGGCGCGTTGCTTGCGGTTTCCAGGCGGCGATGTTCTTAACATCGCTTTGAGTGATCTCTTTATCGTTGCATTGACGCAGAGCCGCCTCCAGTACGATTCGAATCGAAAAGGGGAGCCGCTTGAGTTGGGCGAGACCTGCTTTTTCCAATACATCGAGGCGATGGAAGGTGTATTCCTTTTTCCCCACTTTCAACGTGTCGCGTGAGTTAAACAAATCGTTCATCAGGTTCTCCTTTGAGGGTATGTGCCCTCACCCCGCCTTCGGCACGCCTTTCCCAATGGGAGAGGGATGTGGGATGAGGGGCGAAGAACACAAAGGAGCGCCTTTGTCATCCTTGCGATGGTGGCGATTATAACTTCAAATCCTTTTCCAGTTGATCGACGAGTTGTCCCTTTTCGGTTTCGCCGATAAAAGCCGCTTGTGCCGCCCCGACGATGCACTGCTTTAGCGTGCTTTGAGGCATTTGCAGGTCTTCACAGGCGATGTAATACTCGTTGCTCAAGGTGATGCGCGAAATACTGGGATCGTCGGTGTTGATCGTGACGTTGAGTCCTGCTTCGTGCATTTTCATCAGAGGGTGAGTTTCCAGCGATTCAAATACTCCCGATTGGTAGTTGCTCGTGATGCATACTTCAAAAACGGTGCCTCGTTCGCGCGCCAAGGCGACGATGGATTCCTCCTCTAGCACGCGCACACCGTGACCGATGCGCTCAGCGCCGATCTCCAGTATGGCTTCGCGCACGTTGTACGCGGGTCCCCATTCACCCGCGTGGATGGTCACATGCAATCCCGCCTGCTTCGCTTCCTTGAAGATTCCGTAAAACGGTTGGGACGGGAAATCCGCTTCATTGCCTGCCAGATCCATTGCGACAATCCCGTCTTTGATGTGTTCCGCCGCGAGCCATGCCACCTGTTCGGCGAGGTCTGTCCCTTCATGACGATTGACGGAAACGATCAAATTTACGATCATGCCATGCTCTTTTGCCGCCTCCTTCGCGCTGGACATGACCCAATCGATGACATCGTGGAGCGGGAAACGTTCCGCGCGACTCAACGCGGCGGGTGTAAAGCGCAATTCCATGTACTTCACGTTATCTCTGGCGGCATCCTCAATGGCTTCACGGGTGATGCGGTGAATCACCTCAGGGGAACGATAGAACAACCGTAGCGTATTGAATTTGCCGAGAAAGTTCTGAAACGTGAATTTATCTTCTTCCTGAATTTGCACGAGCGTGCTCAAGCGCAGTACGTCTGCCGGGATGGTGATGCCGTGTTGCCCCGCAATATCGAGCATGGTGTCGAGTCGCAGTGAACCTTCGAGGTGACGGTGCAACTCGACCTTGGGGAGGGCGCGATACGTGTTGAGCGAAGCTGTGACTCGTTCGTTCATGTTGTGAAATTAATGTCGCCGACGTTTCTTCTTCCTGTTTGCATCCACATTCGCTGACTGTAAAGCAACGGGCGCATCCGAAGATTCCACCGGTGTGATTTCAACAGGTCTGGGCTGGTAGGCGAACACGCGGCTGATCACCAGACCACGGATATCTTCCACCAGTTGTGCGAACATCTCGGACGCGCGCGATTTATATTGTACCAGCGGGTCTCGTTGGGCGAAAGCCTCCAAGCCGATCGAAACGCGGAGTGCTTCGATGCGCGTGAGGTAATCCACCCATAACTCGGTCGTCGCGCCAAGCAGCAATTGCCGATGGACTTCGTTCAGCACATACCGCCCAATGGATTCGATCAACGCTTCCCGGTCCGACTCGGGGAGGGTTGATACAGCTTCGTTAAGCCTTTCCTCGCCGAAAGCGTTTTTCGCGGCGACACCGAAATCTGCCAACTTCTGCGCGTTCGCGGACAACCGATTGAACTCGCGCTGACCCCAAGCCGCGCGCAAGGCTTCCTCCGCTTCTTCGAGGTGATTGAGAACATCGTCGGTGATCTGGTCCGCTTCCTGCCCCTCGAGCAATTGAGCGATGAGGAACACATAATTGAACCGCGAGAAGACCTGCTTCACCTGTCGGTGAGTTTTTTGGTCGAAGCCAGTGCGCGCGCCTTGCGAGAGGGAAAGAAGGAGTTGAAGTTTTGTCGTTTCATTGATCTCACGCGGCATCAAGGATTCGATGTCACGGGCGATCTGTCCGTTTTCGCCAGCCAGTCGTTCGCGTTTGTTTGCCAGCGCGGACTCCGCGGCTTCGAGTATCTGGTCTGCCGCATCGTCCCAATTCGAGATCTGGAATTTTTCGCCCAGAGGTTCGCCGATACGATTGCTCGCGGCGGCAATGATGCGCGAGGCATAGTTGCCGGTCAATTGCGCGCGGATCATCTCTTTGACATCGTCCTTCACGCTTTCGGGATCTTCACCGAGCGTGCGGAGTTGCTCGTTGTTGAGCCGTAGTTGTACTCCAACCAGGCTGTTAAGTTCTTCGACGATCTTTTGCGGGCGAGGCGAATCTTCCCGGTCGCGCAAGCCTTCGAAGAAGGCGTCCACCGAATCTTCCCGGCTGGAAATTTGTGATTGGAGATTTTCCTCGGTGCGGTCGATCAGCGCTTCGATGGCGCGCAGGTGATGCGCGTTCTCCGCTTCGATGGCGCGGGAGATGAGGTTCAAGATTGCAGGTTGAATGTTCTCAGTTTCGGGTACTTCTCGCAGAAGCAGAGACAAGCCGAAACTGGGGAAGAGACGTTCCCCGTTCATGAATGCAGGTTGTACCTGTTCGAGCCAGGCGATCAATTTCCACGGTCCCTCTTCATCTTCCAATCCTGCTTCGATGCGTTGTTTGATCTCTGTATCGAGCAGGGCGGCGATATCGTCGCTCAGATCTTCTTTCACGAAGATGCGGTCGCGTTGGCTGTAGATCTGCGCGCGTTGGTT
>DAOTZF010000256.1:0-1531 GCA_034434415.1 Anaerolineales bacterium
TTAACTCGCAAGCCAACGTGCTCGGGCTGTACGATATCAAAAATTACTATAGCGAGTTCACAGCGGTCTTCACCAACAAGACCATCGTCACGCCGTCTCGCGGCGCTGGCAGACAACATGGCGTCTTTGTCATCGAGCGTTTGTTGGACATTGCCGCGAAGGAATTAAAAATCGACCGCGCCGAGATCCGCCGACGCAATTTCATCCCGCCCGATAAGTTCCCGTACAACAACGAGATCATCTATCAGGATTTTGCTCCGCTTGTGTATGACAGCGGCAATTATGAACCGTTGTTGGATCAAGCGATGGAAAAGATTGGTTACACAAACTTCATCAACGAGATCCAGCCGAAGTTGCGTGCCGAGGGCAAACATGTTGGTATTGGCATTGTCGCGTATGTGGAAGGCACGGGCATCGGACCGTATGAAGGCGCGAAGGTGCAGGTGATGAGCAGTGGACGCGTCTCGGTCGTCACGGGTGTTGGCACGCAGGGACAGGGTCACTTTACGAGTTTCGCGCAAATTGTCGCGGAGCAGCTCGGCGTGGATGTAAACAAGATCGATGTTGTCACAGGTGACACCGACCAGTTCTATTGGGGTGCAGGGACGTTCGCCAGCCGCGGCGCGGTCGTCGCGGGCAACGCGATCAACGAAGCCGCGAAAGTTGTGCGCAAGAAAATTCTCAAACTCGCCTCCGAACATTTCAACGCGCCCGAAGATGAACTCGAACTCGCCGATGGCATGGTGAGCGTGCAGGACCTGCCGCGCATGTCCATTTCACTGGGTGAACTGGCGGGCAAGGCGAATCCCACACGCGGAGCCGTCAAGCCTGGCACCGAGCCTGGGTTGGAAGCGACCAGCTATTTCGGTCCAGAAAGAGGCGCTACTGCCAGCGGCATCCACGCCATGATCGTGGAAGTCAATCCCGAGACGCTGCAGATCCACATCCAAAAATATCTCGTCGTGCATGATTGCGGCAAGGTGATTAATCCTCTCATTCTCGATGGACAAATTCACGGTGGTGTTGCGCAAGGAATCGGTAACGCCTTTTATGAACGTCTCGCCTACGACGAAAACGGGCAACTGCTCAACGGCACGTTCATGGATTATCACCTGCCCACGAGCCTGGATGTGCCGCGCATCGAAACGGGACATGGCGTGACGCTTTCGCCGCTCAACCCGATGGGCGTGAAAGGCGCGGGCGAAGCGGGCGCGATTCCTGTCGGTCCGCTTTTTGCGCAGGCGTTGGAAGACGCGTTACATGATGTCGATTTTGAGATCTTGGAAATTCCGTTGAATTCGAATCGATTGTGGGAATTGGTGAATAAGAGAGACTAGAGATTAGATATTAGAGGATTAGTGGACTGGAGAATTGGATGAAGTGCTGGTGGTCGAGTAGCGAAGCGTATCGAGACCCCCGCTTCGTTCTTAGCCGATAGTTGATTCCCCGTAGGGGGCTGTGCCTGACCATCGGCTTTTTCTTTAACAAACTTGATTGTTACGCCCAAGGAGCGATCTTTATTTCATGGTCA
>DAOTZF010000257.1:0-1705 GCA_034434415.1 Anaerolineales bacterium
TGTATGAGATCTGTAGTGCACCAAACACTGAGATCCGACAGGAGGAACAGCCCCGTGAAGAGATTTTCTAGCATCATGACTCAATTGCTCCAGGTTTTTTCGAGAAGCGAATTTTATCAAGAGGTGAAGGAGACAAAGGCGGAGCGGCATGCGCGTGGTTTCGCAAGTTGGGATCATTTTGTGGCGATGCTGTTTTGTCAATTGGCGGATGCACAGTCGTTGAGAGAAATCATAGGGGGACTCACCAGTTGTGAAGGGAGGCTGGAACAGTTCGGCATGAACGTGCCGAAACGTTCAACGTTGGCCTATGCGAATAAAAAGCGGCCATGGGAATTGTTCCGGAATGTTTTTTATAGGACTTCGGAGCGGTGCCGAGCGGAGCTGGGAGCCAAAACGAAATTTCGGTTTAAGAATCGTTTGCTGAGCATTGATTCGAGTGTGGTCACGCTATGTTCGAAGATGTTTCCCTGGGCAACATGGTCGCGTCAAAAGGGAGCCGTCAAGTTGCACCTGACCCTGGATCATGCTGGTTACTTACCGGAGGCCATGGTGGTCACGACGGGAAAATACTCGGAGCTGACGGTAGCGCGACGCCGACGCTATGCGCGGGGAACGATACTGGTGATGGATCGTGGATTTGTAGACTTCGGCTGGTTCCACCAACTCCAGGAGAGTGGGGTTCTGTTTATTACCAGAATCAAAAAGGACACGCCGTATCAGGTTATCCAACATCATCCGATCGTGTCGGGCAAAGGGATTGTTTCGGATGAACGGATTCAATTGACGGGGAAGCGAAGTCGGAAACGATATCCGGAGGCACTTCGTTTAGTGACCATTGAAACATCCGAAGGTGAACGACTGGAGTTCTTAACCAATCACATGGCGATTGCCGCTTCGACCATAGCGGACATCTATAAGGATCGCTGGCAGATCGAAATCTTTTTCAAGTTGTTAAAACAGAACCTACGCATTAAGAGTTTCGTCGGCACTTCAGCCAATGCGGTCTGGATCCAAATTTGGACAGCATTGATCGCGATGCTTCTGATCAAGTTCCTTCAGTTGAAAGCGCGATTCGGCTGGTCATACTCCAATCTTGTGTACTTCCTGCGAATGAACTTGCTGGTCTATCGCGATCTGTGGGAGTGGCTCCACAATCCGTTCACCGCTCCTCCAGATCCGGACTTGCCTGAACAACTCGATTTTGGACCAGGATTAATTGGGACAGCACAATGAGGGTGTCGTTTTGAAAACACATGAAAACGCCAAAAATCCCTAGCAAAACCGGGTCTCCTCCGTCCTACTTCTGTCTAATTTGGACAGCAGTGCCTCAGCAGAGGAGGGGTGGCTGCGCGCATCGATGTTCCCAGATTCGCGCGCAGACGGGGTGGTGTTGGTCAAGACTCGAATAAACAGGTGTTGAAACCAACATTGCTTGATTGCTTCGCCCTGTCGGGCTCGCGTTCGTTCACGCCCGTCCGCGCCCTCCCCTCCTTATCGGAGGGGAGTCACGCAATGCTCAGTAATTCACGTCGAAACCGAAGCGAATGAGGCGGCCTGCCAGAATGCTGGTGACACGATGGTAGGCTGCGCCAAGTTCTGTAACTCTGCCCTGAACGGCATTGGCATTGAACAGATTGAAGATGTCGACGTTCGGAGAGAATTTGAAACGGTCGCTGAATGTGAACGTCTTGCTGAAGCTGAGATC
>DAOTZF010000258.1:0-11621 GCA_034434415.1 Anaerolineales bacterium
TCGGGAGATTGCTTCGGGCAAAGAACAAGAGCGCCCTCGCAACGACATATTGAGGAGTCTTTTATGGAAGTCACGGTAAAAATTTTTCGCTACAACCCCGAGAAGGACACGCGCGGACATTACGAAACCTACAACGTGGAGGCGCACGAGAACGACCGCATCCTCGATGTGCTCGAATTGATCAAGGGCCACAAGGACGGTTCGCTGGCGTTCCGTCGTTCGTGCGCGCACGGCGTGTGCGGTTCGGATGCGATGCGCATCAACGGACGCAACATGCTGGCGTGTAAAACGCTGGTGCGCGATGTGGGCGCGAACATCACCGTCGAACCGCTGCTCGGCTTGAAAGTGGCGAAAGACTTGATCGTGGACATGGAACCGTTTTTCGATAATTACAAGAAGATGCTTCCGTATTTGATCAACGATTCGCCGCTCCCTGCGGATGGGCGCGAGCGCTTGCAGACTCCCGAACAGCACGCCCGCATTGACGAAACCTCTAAATGTATCTTATGTGCGGCGTGTACGACTTCCTGTCCATCGTTCTGGGCAAGCGACGAGTATTACGGTCCCGCCGCGTTGGTGACCGCGCATCGCTTCATCTTCGACAGCCGCGACGAGGGCGCCTCGCAGCGCCTGCACATTTTGAGCGAAACGAACGGCACGGTGCGCTGTCACACCGCGTATAACTGCACGAATGCCTGCCCACGCGACATTCAGGTCACAAAGGTGATCGGCGAGTTGAAGATGGCGATGGTGACGGGGAAGTTGGATTGAATTGGTAACATGAAACTCATCGAACTTGCCTACTTCACAGATCACGTCAAAGAGATGGCGGATTTCTACCGCGCACTTCTCCACGCAGAACCCGTCACACAATCGGACGACATGGCCATCTTCCTGTCCGGCGAAACGAAGGTCTTCATCCATAAAAAGTACCCCGTCTCGGAGGGCGAACTGCCGCCTGAAAATCATATCGCCTTCGCCGTCTCTGATGTGGACTCCGCTTGCGCTTCATTGACGCAGGGTGGGCTGACTCTCCAGACCCCGCCAAAGGACTACTATTGGGGGCGCTCCGCCTATCTGCGCGACCCGGATGGGCAACTCATCGAGATCACCAGCGAAGCAAAATGACGGAATCGTGAAATTTCCGTCCGCGCCTATTGCACTCCGCACTCGCTTTTTGTATAATCTTTCAAAGATCACTCTGCACAAAAAGGAGAATCCCATGATCAACATGCAACAAACCCAGGATACGCCCGAACCCACTCCGACCCCGATGCCGGAGCCAACGCCGACACCAATGCCAATGCCTTCCGCTGACCCAGAGCCGTCGCAACCCGAGCTTCTGCCTGCCACGGTTTCCAAACCGGCGGCAAAAACCAAACCCAAAAAGAAGTCCGCGCCGAAGAAGAAAGCCAAGGCGAAGAAAACCGTCCGGAAGGCGAAAACGAAAAAACCGGCGCGCAAAGCCGCTTCCAAAAAGCCAGCCCGCAAGGCAAAGGCGAAAAAGGTCGCCCGCAAAGCCAAATCGAAGAAATCGGCTCGCAAGCGAAGGTAACCAGCCCGGCTAAACGACGGTTGAAAGTCTCACGACGACCCGAACGGATCGCGCAATGAATTGCGCGGTCCGTTTTTATTCATCAAGTAATAGTCTCCTTTTTACAAGGGTATAATTGTCGGTTAGAGGATGATAGTCGGCACACGGGGTTAAGCCGAATTTGTGAAAGAAGAGTGACCGGCTTTCGCGTCTCCGGTGAAGTAAACGTGTTAAGAGTAGTGTCATCCAGACGCTCATCAGGCAAGGCGAAACGAGGCGCCCATGAACGCAGATTTCAAAATCACATCCGAACAAGCACAGGCAGCTGTTTCTGTGACGGTGTTCCGTATCAGCGGGTGGCTGGACGCGCAAAGCGAGAGCCAATTGCTGGAACAGGCGCGCGTGGCATACGATGGCGGGTCGCGGCACGTAGTCATCGATATGAGCAGTCTGGACACGCTCACCAGCGCAGGGATGCGCGCCATTCAGAAGGTCTACCAGATGTATACGCCTAAAGATGAGCATTTCAAAGTGGCTCGCCTGAAATTGTGCAACGCGCCGCCGCAGATCTACAATGTACTGGGCATCACCGGCTTCCTGCAGAACATCCCAATGTACGAAAGCCTCGAGGCGGCTCTCGATTCATTCGAGAGAGAGTAGTTCTTATTTCACCGGCTTTTCAAAGGATCGGAAAGCCATTTATAAATGCGACTTAGCAACTGGATGAGCCGACCGGCATTCCGTCATTATTGTTAACTCGTTGCAAACCAATGCCAGGAAAAGGGGGGCTACAATTAGTTGCCATAAAAGTCATGAGACTATGCAACTCCAGTTCCATCCTTTCGCTATCCTTCTCCTTCTCTCGGCGTTGATCACCCTGATCGCTTCGGGAATCGCATGGCGGCGCTCTGCGCCGGGTTCGCTCATATTGAGTGCACTACTGCTCTCAATGACCGTCTGGTCCGGGGCATATGCAGCCCAGATGTTCCACATTTCGTTCGAACAGAAGCTTTTCTGGTTCCACGTCATGTATGTGGGCATCATTGTCCTCCCGAACCTCTTCCTCGTGTTCATCTTGAAAATCACCGGTAACGAACGCTGGCTCACCCCCCGGTATGGATTCATCCTTTCGATACAACCCATCCTATCCCTGCTCCTGCTGTGGACGAACGATTTCCATCACCTATATTATGCATCCATTGAGGCAAGCGAGATCAACGGGATAATCCTTTTCGAGTTCGTGCGGGGTCCGTGGTACTTCGTCAATATGTCCTACTCGTACGCCGTGATCCTGCTCGCACTGGGAGTGATGTTCTTTACCGCGTTACGGTTGGGTCCTCTCTTCCGCAGTCAGTACCGGTTCATTCTGATCGGTTCCATGATCCCCTGGATCGGGAGCATATACAACGAACTCAATTTTGCGCAATTGAACGGACTCGATCTTACGCCGGTCACCTTTGGGGTCACCGGCATCCTTTTCGCATTCGCCATCCTGCGCGCCCGCTTTATGGACCTGATTCCCGTTGCGAGAAGTCTGTTGATCGAAAACATGAGCGACGGCGTATTGATGCTTGATGCAAAGAACCGGGTGGTGGATTTCAACCCCGCCATGAAGAAATTTCTGGGCGGCGACCCTTCTTCCATTCTGGGAAAACACGTTTCTGAATTGCTGGGCGATTGGCTGGAAGAATCCAAATCGTTTCTAGGCGAGTCTGAATCACAGAACGAAATGCGGATACCCAACGACCCATCTCGCTACCTGGACCTGCGCGTCACGCCGCTTTTCGACGCCTATCGAAACCTGAACGGGCGGGTGATCGTTTTTCGCGATGTGACCGAACGCAAGGATGTGGAAAAGAAATTGAGGGATGCCAACCGCCGGCTTCAATCACAATTGATCGAGATCGGCTTGCTGCAAAGTCAATTGCGCGAACAAGCCATCCGCGACCCATTGACCAACCTGTTCAACCGGCGATATCTCGAGGAGACACTCGACCGAGAAATTGCCCGCGCAGCACGCGAAAACTACTCCGTATCCATTGTCATCATCGATATCGATCACTTCAAAAGGGTGAACGATTCCTACGGTCACGAAGCGGGAGATGTCATGCTGAGAGCCGTGGCGGATGTGTTGGCGGGTCTCAGCCGCCGCGGCGACTTCGCCTGCCGGTATGGCGGCGAGGAATTCGTGGTCGCCATGCCGAACATCCCTGTGGAGGTGGCATACGAACGCGCCGAAACACTGCGTGAATCGTTGAACTCGTTGCAGGTTCCGTACGATCGCAATATTTTAACTGCCACCTTTTCGATGGGGCTGGCTTCCTACCCTGCGAACGGCGAGACGCGCGAATCCCTGTTGCGTGCGGCAGACAAGGCAATGTACGCAGTGAAACAGTCGGGGCGCGACGATATCCGTTCGCTCGATGACCTCGAGCCGATCGAAGACTAATCCTTACCGACCGGGGGATTCCTTACGAGATTCTGAACCGCTGTGCAAATCCCTACGATAGTGGAGTATGATTCCATGCGATGAACGCGAAAACGATCCTTGTCGTGGAAGATGAAGCCAGCATCGCCGAGGTGGTGAGTTTGTATCTTAAGCGCGCGGGGTACAACGTTCAGATCGCTTCGGATGGTAAACAGGCAATGACGCTATTCGAGCGTTGGGCACCGGACTTCATCATCCTCGATATCATGCTACCGGAAGTCGACGGTCTTACGTTGACACGCTGGCTGCGCGCCCGTTCGGATGTGCCGATCATCCTGCTGACGGCGCGGCGCGAAGAAGCGGATCGGATCGCGGGGCTTGAAATGGGTGCCGACGATTACGTGGTCAAGCCGTTCAGCCCGCAGGAATTGGTGAGCCGGGTTCGGGCGGTGATGCGGCGTGTGGGGCGGGAGCAAGCCGAAACTGGGAATGAACGCAGTTTGTCCTTCGAAAATCTATCCATTGATCCGCTCAGCCGCGGGGTACAAGTCAAAAATGAAGATGTCGAATTGACCGCAAAGGAATTCGATATGCTGTACCTGCTGGCGCGGCACCCAAGGCAGGTGTTCACGCGCGAGCAATTGCTCGAACGGGTATGGGGAGGCTCGCAATACATCGACCCCGGAACGGTAACGGTGCACATCCGCCGCCTGCGCGAAAAGATCGAGGAGGATGCATCGAAGCCTGCACGTCTACTGACTGTGTGGGGCGTTGGTTATAAATTCGAGCCGTGAAGTTTTCGTAGGGGCAGACCTGCGTGTCTGCCTTTGAAATAGATTCAAAACCTATTTGGGGCGGACACATCGGTCCGCCCCTACAAAATCATTTTATGAAAACCACCCTCTCCCGAACTCCCATGCCCGCCCGATTGATCCTCGGCATGGCGGTCATCCTCACCATTTCACTGCTGATCTTCGAACTGGTGATGCTCCCGCCGTTGCGCGAACTCGGGCGGATGGCGTTATATCTCGGCATCACGGCGTTGGTCTCCGCGTTGGCGGGTTACATCGCCTATCGTTTGGGATGGATCAATTTCTCGCCCGCGTTGCGCTGGACACTGCTCGGCGGGTATGCGTTGGCAAGCATTCTGACATTTTTCAATGTGTGGTTCTCGGCACAGATGATGTTCGCCAGCGAGCATGATCTGTTGCTGGCAATTGTTTTGCTGGTGTTCGCAGGCGGGATGGCAATGGTGCTTGGGTATTTCCTTTCGAGCACGGTCACTGAACGCATCCATCAACTCAAGAGCGCCGCGGAGAAACTGGCGCAGGGAGATTTGAACACGCGCGTGACGGTCAGCGGGAGGGACGAGGTGGCTTCGCTTGCGGTCACGTTCAACCAGATGGCAGAACAACTACAACACGCCGACGATAAACAACGCGAACTCGAAAGCTTGCGTCGCGATCTCATCGCCTGGGTAAGCCACGACCTGCAAACGCCTCTGACCTCGATGCGCGCGATCCTCGAAGCATTGTCCGATGGCATGGTCGAAGACCCTGAAACAGCGCAGAGATACCTGCACACGGCACAGCGCGATGTGAAATCACTCTCAGCGTTGATCGATGACCTCTTTCAGATGGCGCAACTCGACACAGGTGGGTTTCCGCTGAATCGTTCGGACGCATCGCTCGGCGATCTAGTCTCGGATACTCTTGAAAGTTTCACCCAAATCGCAAAACAGAATGAGATCACCCTCGAAGGGAATGTGGACTCCGATGTGGACCCCATTCATATGGACACACAAGCCATTGGTCGGGTGCTGAATAATTTGATCAGCAACGCGTTGCGTTACACGCCACCGCACGGGCGGGTGAGCGTGTGGGTGCGTCGTACAAAAGGACGAATCGAAACAACCGTGAGCGACACAGGCGAAGGAATCCGCGCGGAGGATGTTATGCATATCTTCGAGCGTTTCTACCGCGGCGAAAAATCACGCAACCGCATCACAGGCGGCGCAGGGCTGGGGCTTGCCATCGCACGCGGCATCGTGCAGGCGCACGGGGGCGATATCTACGTGGAAAGCGAGATCGGCAAGGGCACGCAATTCACATTCCACCTTCCATCCTGAAAACGTTTAGAGTTCCTTCATCATCGCGTAATCTTCTCGTAAGGAAGATTTTTTAGAATACCTGCATCGAATATGCCGACGATGATGAAACAGATTGTTTTCGGGTGGATCGCACTGACCCTTTTTGGATGTGCGTCCGAACAGACGATTCCACCTCCTGCAGACACTTCCATGCCAAGCCAGCTCGCCTCTCTCCCAGACCTTGGGCTTGCCCCTGAATTGACAAACGAGACCTGGCTGAACGCGGACTCCCCTCTCCGCCTTGCAGACTTGCGCGGCAAGGTGGTGCTCCTCGAAATGTGGACGTTCGGCTGTATCAATTGTCAGAATGTCATGCCATCGCTAAAGGACTGGCACAGTAACTATGCAAGTCAAGGACTGGTCATCATCGGAAATCACTATCCCGAGTTCAATTACGAAGCCGATCTGGAAAACCTACAGGATGCAGTTTCGAAGTACGGCATCGAATATCCAGTGGCGCAGGATAATGATGGAGCCACGTGGCGTGCCTACCGCAATCATTATTGGCCCACTCTGTATTTGATCGACAAGCAGGGTCATATTCGTTATGTCCACATTGGCGAAGGAAGATATGAAGAGACCGAGGAAAATATTCAGGCATTGTTGGCAGAGGAATATTAACTCATTGAAATCATAAGAGGTAACCCATGCAAAACAAATTCAAATCTATCCCTGTGAAATCGTCCGAGATCACGCCGTATTCGCAGTATCTCTCGCGGCGTGAATTCCTCAAAGCGGCGGGCATCCTCACCGGGTCCGCGGTGTTGGCGGCGTGTGCACCGAAGGTGACTGAATCCACTGCCCCTACGGATGAGGCGGCGCTTCCGTCGAAATTCGATGAGTTGGGCGATCCCGCCACGTCATACGAAGATATCACCAACTACAACAATTTCTATGAGTTCAGCACCAACAAGGAAGCCGTGGCTCCACTCTCTGAAAATTTCACCACCGAGCCATGGACGATTGAAGTGTACGGTTTGGTGAAGCGACCGAAGAAATATGGCATTGAAGACCTGTTGAGCAAGTTCACACAGGAGGAACGAATCTACCGCCTGCGCTGTGTGGAGGCGTGGAGCATGGTCATCCCATGGTCGGGTTTTCCGCTGGCGAGTTTACTGAATGAAGTTCAACCAACATCCAACGCGCAGTACGTGCGTTTTGAAACCGTGTATCGCCCCGAAGAGATGCAGGGACAGGGCAGCGTATTCTATCCGTGGCCCTATCAGGAGGGTCTGCGCCTCGATGAGGCAATGAACGACCTGACGATTCTCGCGACGGGTCTGTATGGTCTGCCCATGCCGAACCAGAACGGCGCGCCCATACGACTCGTGGTGCCGTGGAAGTACGGATTCAAATCCATCAAATCCATCGTAAAGATCGAACTGGTGGAGGAACGCCCGCAGACGCTGTGGAACACGGTGGGACCCAGCGAGTATGGTTTTTACTCGAATGTGAACCCGGAACGCCCGCACCCGCGCTGGTCGCAGGCATCGGAACGACGTATCGGTGAGTTGAGCCGCCGCCCCACCTTGATGTTCAACGGGTATGCCGAGCAGGTGGCGCACCTGTACGAAGGCATGGATCTGAATTTACACTATTGATATTGCAGGAGCAGGTGTGCCCACTCTTCGGAAACCAATGTCAGACTTTTTCAAGCGCTTCACCCCGTTACAAATCATCATGCATGTGTATGCATGGTCTGTGCTCGTGTTGATCGTGTTCGACCTCATTACAGGCAACACATCTGCCAACCCCATTCAGGAACTGGAACAACGCACGGGGCGTCACGCGATCACACTGCTGATCCTTTCGCTGGCATGCACGCCGCTCAACAAACTCTTCCAGTGGCGCGAACCGCTCAAACGCCGCCGCGCGCTGGGGTTGTACGCGTTCATGTACGCGACCATTCACATCATCATCTTTGTCAATCTCGATTACGGCTTTGCATGGAGTCTCATCCTTCAGACGATCCTTGAAAAACCGTACATCCTCGTGGGCTTGGTGGGATTCTTGATGTTGATCCCACTTGCGATAACCTCCTTCGACGAGTGGAAGAGGCGCCTCGGCAAAAACTGGAAGCGTCTTCACCAGACCATCTACTTCATCGTGCCGTTGGTTCTGTTACATTACGCGTGGGGAAAGAAAGGCGACTTCTTCGCCCTGCAGGGCGAGATCATCCGTCCGTTGGTCTATTCCATCATCGCCGGGATTTTGCTGATCATGCGGATTCCCCCCGTGCGGAGATTCCTCGCTTCGCTCCCCAGCCGAATTCGGTTCCTGCTTCGTAAGCGGGATTCGGCGTCGGAAACGATTGCTCCTTAATTTTGTAGAGCGAGACGCTTTGTGAATCTCGCTCTACGTTTTAAAAAATTCCCTTCAAGAACAACAATAGACCCACGATCGCAAGCGGCACGCCAACGATCGCGCCGACAATGGTGAGACTCACCAACACACCGACGATCATCAACACAATGCCGAGGATCATCGCCACGAGTCGGCCCGTCATTTCGACGATGACCGCCAGCAATTTCCAGATCGCGGCAAAGGGCCACAGGTACCAGGGGATGCGTTTTGCATGAGTTGTCATTTCGACCTCCACCTTCAATTACGAGACATCAGTACAAAAGTTGCAACTGACAAATCACCGGGCATGAACTATAATGCCCGCCATGCCAACCAAGTCAAGCAAGCCAACCCCAAGCAAAAGAAAAACCATCGCTCCCGCCATCGAACCCATCCCATTCGAAGAGCCGGTGATCCAAGAAGAAGATACCGTTACCTTCAAACGCAGTCATTTCTTTACTGCCCTCAGCGTGTTGACCTTTGCCGTTGGGCTCCTGCTCGGATATTTGATCTGGGGGACGAACGTCTTTTCAGGCGGGGGAGGAAATCCACAGGCGGTGAACCAGCCGTCCGTCGTGGAAGAAGCGCCGGAGATCATCCGCTACGATATTCCGTACGAGGGGTATCCCTCCATCGGTCCGGATGATGCGCCCATCACCATTGTGGAGTTCAGTGATTTTCAATGTCCGTATTGCAGGCAGTGGTATCAAACTGTGTATGAGCCTTTGCTTGCGGCATACCCGAATCAAATCCGCGTGGTCTATCGCCATCTTCCATTGACCTCCATTCATCCGGATGCTCAAGCCGCCGCAGAAGCCGCCATGTGTGCGGAAGAACAGGACAAGTTTTGGGAATTCCACGACAAGCTGTTCGGCGGTGAATTACTCGGTGCCGGTGTGTATTCACAATACGCCTCCGCGCTGGGTCTTAACCTGGAAAAGTTCGAGAACTGCATCAACAACCGGACGTATCAACAAGCTGTGCAAGCCGACAGCGATTTTGCCCTCAACCTCGGGGTGAATTCCACACCGACATTTTTCGTCAACGGGCTTGCCATTGTGGGAGCGCAACCGCTCGATGTCTTCCGGCAGGTGATCGACAAGGAACTTGCCGGAGAGTTTCCGGAGTAATCATCCATCGGGCGACCAGAAACATGGTCGCCTGAATTTTGCGGAGGAGAAGCCATGAAAAAATTCGTCGCGATCGCAGGGAATATCGGCGTTGGAAAATCCACACTGGTGCAAATGTTATGTGAGCGTACAGGCTGGGAACCATTCTACGAGCCGGTCACCGAGAACCCGTATCTCGCCGATTTTTATTCGGACATGCATGCGTGGTCTTTCCACTCGCAGGTCTTTTTCCTCACACACCGCCTGCGCTCGCACTTCCAACTCTCGCAATACCCCGAATCGGTCGTGCAGGATCGCAGTGTCTACGAGGATGCCGAGATCTTCGCACAGAACCTTTATTTGCAGGGACACATCCAGGAGCGCGACTACCAGACATACCGCGATCTCTATGAGACGATGATGCGCTTCCTCCCGCCCCCGGACCTGGTCATTTACCTTCGAGCTTCGGTGCCCACGTTGCTGAACCGCATCTCCAGCCGTGGACGCGACTACGAACGCACCATCTCACCCGATTATTTGCAGGGCTTGAACAACCTTTATGAAACGTGGATCGACAACTTCACTTTATGCCCGGTACTCGCAGTCCCCGCGGATGATCTGGATTACGTCTCACACCCCGGTCACTTGCGCTTGATCATCGAAAAAGTGGATGAGAAATTGACCGGCAAGGAGGAAGTAGTGTTCGAGCCGGAGGAAGTGGCGCGCGCGGCAGAGGATTAACATTTTGGCGGCGGTCTGTGACCGCCGCCAGTTTTTTTAATCAACAAAGACCTGCCATTTTCCCGGATAGTTCGGCAGATTCATTTCCCCATACCAACCTGTGTTGTCCCAATAGAACCGGCTCCATATATTGTTCCCAAACGGATTACATTCCGCAAGATAAAAATCGAGCGGAAGCGTATCTGCGACCGGGCAGAGAGAATCATCTACACCGGAGGTGGAGGAACCGGGCGCGCCTCCAAGTGAATTGGCAAGCCCGGGCGTCGGGTAGCAGTTACGATTCCAATCATCCAAACCGCCGTTATCCGGCAAACGGCAGAAGGATTGATCGGGGTAACTCACCACCGAGTAATTGAGGGCGTCGATCAAGGAACCGTTTGGCTTGAGCAAACGGACTCCGTCGCCGCCGTCGCTGAGCAACAAGCCCGTAACGCTCCCATAATAAACGACGCGTTCACCGGGCTGGAGGACGCGCGAAGGTAAAACATACGGCTCAGACCCAAGGTTGGCTTCGTCGTCGAGGGTCCATCCGCTGATATTGACGCTGATCGTGCCGTGGTTGATGAGTTCGATGAACTCATCGCCGGTGTTGATGAGTCCATCGTTGTTCCAGTCGCGACCGGGGCGCGGCATAAATTCGTTGATGGCAACCAGCTGGGCGGGAGCGGAAGTTGGGGTGCGCGAAGGCGTGGGGGTACGAGTGGGAGTTTTCGTACGCGTGGGGGTACGAGTAATCGTGGGAGTTGCAGTTGGGTTGCCGCAAGTCGTCAATATTGGGCTGGACGAACTTTGGGGATCGCTTGGCGAGCGGAGGAAGAAGTCCGCCGCGTTGTTGTCTGAATCGACGCAAACACCCAATGGGCTGGATTTGCGATCATAACTTCGATTTGTATTTGTTGTTAACTGCGTAAGCGCCGTACCTTCATGGTAGGTAGTAGTAGAACAGAGTCCCACCTGGTCAATGGGCATGATTGCACCTGTATCGTCAAAAAGAGCAATCCCGCCGTTGTTTGCAATGCCCAATGATACATTTGCTTGATCCGGAGTCACAGCCCCGCTGTAGGAAGTTCCACCGATCAGATAATGTTGTCCTGCCGCTAACGTTACTCCGGTGTTTATCGCCACCATGGTCGTCGTTGTAGAGCCGCATCCGGTCGATCGGTTTATCGTCCAGTCACCAATATCAATCGCTCCAGAGGTTGGGTTGAATAGTTCGATAAATTCATCGTTCCCGCCATTCGGTCCCACGGTTCGGAACTCGCTGATCACAATGTTTGTAGCAGGGGTAAGCGCTGTGGTTGTGGGAGTAGGAGTTCG
>DAOTZF010000259.1:0-14894 GCA_034434415.1 Anaerolineales bacterium
TCACTTCAATATTTGAAACAGGTTGCTGTAATCATCTGTCCACAATTGAATGCCTGTAGAATAACCGCTCAGGTCAACAACGCGGGCTTGGAGGGCGGGAAGTTTCAACAAAGCGGCGTCGCGGGCAAGCAAAATCCAATGCGATTCATAACCACCTGCCGCGTCGCGGTCATTTTCCACGCGGACTATGCTCAAACCGAAATGCTCTGCCAGTTTCCAAAAGACAGGTTGCAAGTCAAGATGGCGGTTGGTGATATGCGCAGCGATAATTCCATCGGGAGCGAGGTGTTCAAGGTATAACTCCATCGCCTCTTTCGTCACCAAATGAACGGGGATCGAATCACTGCTGAAAACATCGAGCACCAACACATCGAATTCTTGCCGATTCCCCTCGGCGAGTTCTCGTTCAAGTGAAATGTGCGCGTCGCCGGGAATCATCGTCACATCCGCCGCGCTATCACTTACAAATGAAAAATACCCGCCGCGTCCCTCTGCCAGTTCAATGACCACGGGATTGATCTCGTACAAACGATACATGTCGCCCGGTTGACCGTACGCGGCGAGAGTCCCCACGCCGACGCCCAACATGCCGACACGCATCCCTTCCCCGTATTTTGGATGATTCACGATAGCCAGGCCCACCCCACTTTCGCGGATGTAGTAGGTCGTTGGCAAATCGCGCAAGTCTTCGTCGTTCAACTGCAATCCATGTGCCGTGATGCCGTGTGTCATAACAAAAGCAGTAGTGATCAGACCTGGCATCTCAACTTCGCGCACACGGATAACGCCGTAGAAATTTCGCTTGGACAATAAGGCGCCTGAATACACGTTGTCAAGAATCGACAGCAGGACCGTAACAAGAGTGAAAATAGTGAACACAAATCGTGCACGCGAGGCTGTCTCGCCGCCTTTACGAATTACCGTCAAGGCGATGGCAACGATCATCGCAAGACCGACGAAGAACTCCCAGTATCCGTTGAAGATTAGTGGAGCGA
The DNA here is from genome assembly GCA_034434415.1 of Anaerolineales bacterium. GTDB lineage: Bacteria > Chloroflexota > Anaerolineae > Anaerolineales > Villigracilaceae > Defluviilinea. Next base: position 996 of record DAOTZF010000259.1, read on the forward strand.
TTAAGCTGACAAATAATCCGCCGCAAGCGCCGCCAACGGAGACCATCAAGTAAAAGATTGTCAGATGCTCTGCGTTGGGGCGAAGCAGGTACAGCTCTCCATGACATAACATGCAAGCCGAGAAAAGCAACAGACAGTACGCGAAGATCTGCCAGAACACATGCAACCCCGTAACATTGAGCATGACATACAACGTCAACGCGGTTGAAGCGACGAACAATAAGGCGTAGATTCTTCGGTCGTAGCCGCGTTCACTGGAAAAGGTCAAGATAAACGAAAGCAAATAAATAGTCAGCGGCAAAATCCACAGGAAGGGGATGACCGCCACTTCCTGTGAAATCTGGTTGGTGACCGAAAGCAGGAACAGCGACGCGGTCGCGCTGAGCGCGATCCAGAGCGCGAGCAGGGCTGAGGGCGGGCGTCCGCTTGACGAAGCAGGATCAGACACCACGGGAGGAGGAAGCGAAGTTCGCGTTCGGAGCGCGATCCCGATGGCGAATAATCCAAAAAACGAAAATCCAATTGCCCATAACCATCCTTGCGAACGCAGGGACAACAAGGGTTCAACAAGGACGGGATACGCGAGCAAGCCAAGCAACGACCCAAGATTGGATAGTGAATAAAGTCTCGCATACGATCGATTTGGAAACATGCGGCTGTACCATGCCTGCATGAGGGGACCGTTCGCGGCGAGGATGAAATATGGCAAGCCGACAGAGGCGAGTAGTAATTTAAAAATATCGACGATCGGCGATGCGACATGGGCAGGTTTCCAATTTGCATCGGGCATGATCGGCGAGGTCCATACAAAGGAAAGCAATACAAGAATCCCAACGGACAGAAGAATCATCGAAGTTTGAACGAGAGCCTGATGATCCGTTTTCACTTTGCGGATGAGCCAATATGCGTACGCGTACCCGCCCGTGAGCAGGACTTGAAAAAATAACATTGCTGTTGACCAAACTGCAGGCGTGCCGCCGAACCACGGCAGGATGAATTTACCGATCATCGGCTGGATTTGAAAAAGGAGGAATGCAGAGAGAAAAATGCTGAGGGCAAAAGAGAGAAACATGCATCCGATTGTACAGCAACGCGGGATTTCATGTACAATCAGCCAATGCGTCTACTTGAGATCACCACATCGATATTGCTTGCCTTTCATCTATTTTGGCGCGCACCGCGCCCTGCATCGATCCGCTTTCTGCCGCTTGCCGCGTTTATCGTGATTATGATCCACTTTGCGGTTGAGGGTTATCGTTGGCAGATGATTCCTTTGTACGGGCTGACCGCGATTCTTTCCGGGCTCGCACTTGTCGGAATCGACATCAAGACACTCGCATCCATTCTGACCCTCATCCTGCTTGCCCTCTCTACAGCCGTTCCGATCCTTTTGCCGGTTCCGCGCATTGCTGATCCCAGCGGACCTTATGATGTGGGGACGCGCATCTATGAGGTAGTTGATGAATCGCGCCGGGAGATTTACTCCGGCAAGGATGAAGCGCGTCGGTTCCTGATTCAGGTCTGGTACCCGTCGGAAGCGGATTCATCCTCCGAGCGCGCGCCGTGGATGGCGGATGCGAAAATTTACGCGCCTGCGATCGCCGAGCATATTCATTTGCCATCGTTTTTTCTTGATCACCTTGCATTGGTCAACATACCGGCGTATAAAGAGTCGCGGCTGGCTGTGTCGTCAGAACCATTTCCGATAATTTTATTTTCACACGGTTGGAACGGATTCAACGCGCAAAATACCGGTCAGGCGTTGGAACTTGCGAGTCACGGGTATGTGGTGGTCGGCGTGCAACACACCTACGGCGCGGTGGTAACTGTATTTCCAAACGGAGATGTTTCCTTGAACAACCCAGAGGCATTACCTCCCGATGAAACGCCCACCGACGAGTATGAAGTTACCTCACAGAAATTGGTCAATCAATGGGCAGGCGACCTGGGGTTTACACTCGAATTTCTAACGGCGCAAAACAATGATGCATCCAGTCCCTTTTATGAAAAGCTCGATCTGGATCACGTCGGCGTATATGGTCACTCGACAGGAGGCGGCGCGGCAGTGCAATTTTGCGGCACCGATCTGCGTTGCATCGCCCTGCTGGGTATGGACCCGTTTATGCGCCCCGTTTCATACGACGTGATCAATAATGGTGTCGAACAGCCGTCATTCTTTATGTTCAGCCAGTCGTGGGCTGACAATGCAGCCAGCCGCAACAACGAATTGTTTAACAATTTTTACCCTAAAGCCGAACAACCGCTTGGCGTGATCGCTCTCGACGGCACGGCGCATTACGATTTCACCGATTTGCCCCTCCTTACGCCCCTCGCGCCCCAGCTAGGACTCAAAGGTCCGATCAACGGCAAACTGGTCACGACCATCGTCAACGATTATTTGCTCTCTTTCTTCGATCTGACTCTTAAAGGTAAAGCAACAGACCTTTTCGATACACAAATACAAAAGTACGCCGAAGTAAAGCGAATCAAATAGGAGAGAACCATGGACACGAAACCTGCGCTCGAATCCAAACTGGTACAGGAATTTGTCGCAGTCGCTCACGGCGACTTAAACCGAGTGAAAGAGTTGTTCATGCAAGAACCTGCCCTCGTCAACGCGACGTGGGATTGGGGCGGCGGCGATTTTGAGACCGCCCTCGGCGCCGCGGCACACATGGGTGCCAAAGAGATTGCCAACTTTTTATTGGAGAACGGTGCGCGACTCGATATCTTTGCCGCAGCAATGCTGGGTAAACTTGAGGTCGTCAAAGCCGCGCTTGCCGAGTATCCAGAGGCGATCGACACGCCCGGTCCACACGGCATCCCATTAATCGTCCACGCGCAAGCTGGCGGTGACGACGCGAAAGCTGTGCTGGAATTTCTTCAATCACTTGCAAAATGACAAAAAAATCCCGCTGAGCAATCTCAGCGGGATTTTTCAGCTCTCAATGTCTGTCGTTTGATCGCGGCACGAAAGATTCGATCGAGAAAACCATCGCGCCCGGCGGCATCCCACGAGATCGGCAGGTCGGCATGACTTCGATCATCGGGTCCGTAGTAGAGGATTCCACAGTTGGGGTTGATCTCCAAGATGACGATCTCGCCGTCAGGGCGTACACGAAAATCAATTCGCGCATAACCGTTCCCTTCCATGGCAAGGAAAAATTGTCGGGCAACATCCTGAATTCGGCTGGAGAGCAATTCATCATCCAGAGGAACAACATGAATATCCCAGCTATACCATTTGGCAGATTCATGCAAAAAGGTCTCGCCTTCCGGGAACTGCACCTCCGCTGGCGGATAAACGAACGGTGAATTCGGATTGTCCGCGTTTTCGACCACAAGACAGGAAAGCTCGCGTCCTTCGATGAATTCCTCGATCCTCGCCGAACCATACTCGCGAGACATCCGCTCGAACTGCCGAGTTAATTGCTCGAAATCCATCACCCGCGACTCTGTAGTCAACCCCGCACTGGCGAAACTGTTGGGGTGCTTCACGATCAATGGATAGGAAAATTCGTTTGCCTGTAACAAGTCATTTGGCGATTCGGCATGGAATCCGCGTGCAAAGGTTAATCCATTTGCATCCGCGGTGGATTGCATCTCCTCGCGCGTGACTTTGTAAAACTTCGCTTCCGCCCCAGTAAATGGCAGATTCAATTCTTCCAGCGCCTGAACGAAGCGCAAGCCGGAATTATCATGTTCATCGTGACCTTCATAGATATTTAGATATACATCGTACTGTTGAGCACGCGCCAAATCACGGATGAACGATACAATAGGCGGCTTGACGGTGACATAATCCCAATCGTAACGTTTCAAATAGTCAGCCGGGTTGAAATCTTCAACAACTTCGTCAGTGAGCAGGCAGACACGCATGGGACCTCAGTTTGCAGCGGCGCGTATTTGTTGACGCAGTTTTGCAACACGGAACATTCTGTCGAAAAATACTTTATATCCACCCGGGTCGTATAAGATCATAAAATCAGCAGGACCAAATTCCTCTGGGCGAAGCATGATGGCTGGGTTCGGATTAATTTCGAGGATAAATAACTCGCCTTTATCGTTCATCCGCACATCGCATCGTCCATAACTCACTGCGCCGATCGCCTTGTACATGCGAATCGCGATATCTTGAAGGCGAGCGATCAATCCAGGGTCAGTCACCTGTTTGAAGTTGAAAGGAAGCGACACATCCCACTTGACAACCGTATGCCAGAATTCCTCTCCCGGAGGGAAAACCAGTTCGGTCGGCGGATACGCAATGGGCTTATTGAAGTCGTCGGGGTTGTCCACAACCAATACATTAAATTCTCTGCCAACGATGAACTCCTCCATGCGCGCCGCGCCAAATTCCTTGCACACTCGCTCGACCTGAGTCAAGACGTCATCCAACGAATCGCACCGCGACTCTTTGATCATCCCTGTGCTTCCGTAACTTTGCGGATGCTTGACCATGATCGGATATCTCAGCGTCCCCACGAGACGCCTCGCTTCCTCCTCCGAGTTGATTCGGTATCCTTTGGCAAATCCAACCCCGTGCGCGTCCGCGGCGGCTTGCATGTGCTCGCGAGTCGGGTCGAAGAATGTCGAGTCCGCGCCTGTGAATGGAAGGTTCAACTCCTCAAGCGCGTTGACGACTTCGATACCCTCGTAACTATTCTCGTCCCAATCGGTTTGATCGTATCCTTCGCACAGGTTGATGAACACGTCGAATTCATTCCGCGCTTGAAGCGCGCGCAAGGTCTCCATGACGGGTTTCTTCATCGTGACAAATTCCCAGTCATAGCCTTTCATGAATTGAGCGGGGTTGAAATCTTCGATCTTTTCATCGGAGAGAATACAGACTCGCATGAATCACCTCAGGAAAATATTTCAGGCAACTTTCTTGCGCGTTTTAGATACAATAGGCGTGTCACCCTGAGCGCAGCGAAGGATCTCTTACTCGTGCTTGGAGATTCTTCGCCGCTTGGTCTCGATACGGACTTCGTCCTACTCGACCACCAGCGGCTCAGAATGACACCCCAAAGGATGATTCATTATCGCACAACTTGCTGCTGGAAAACAAATTTATTAAGGCGAATCGATGGAACCAGAAAGTATAATCCCACCCATGAATCGAAAAAATTCCTCCTCTATTTTTCTCATTCTCGGGCTTGCTTTTCTTGTCATCGGCATATCTACAGACCAGACTGCCTTTTCATGGATCGCGATTGCCTTCGTTGTGTTGTCATTGGTAATGGGCGGCAGATGGATGAGACCGAGAAAATAATTTGACGTCGACTCGCGTTGAATAATCGAAGGGACGAATTATTCGCCGCACCTTATTTCGTCTCTGTGATCTTTCGAATGGTTCTTGGCTTTTCCGTATCGTAGCCCTTAGCCAGCGTGAGATGATATGCAAATAATTGGGCGGGTAAAATGCTGACCAACGGCGAAAGCCATTCAGGCACATCGGCGGGAATCACCAGCGGAACCTGAGCCAACGCCAAAGCCCTTTTATCGTTCGAGATGACAACCAGGTCTGCAGAAAATTCCTTCTTCAACCGCTTGAGCATATCTAGCATCGAGTTAAAGACCTTCCCCTTTGGCGCGACGGCAAAAACGGGGTATCCGCTTTCGATCATCGCGATAGGTCCATGCGCAAAGTCGGCGGAAGAATACGGCTCGGCAATGATATACGTCAGTTCTTTCAACTTCAACGCCCATTCAAAGGCAGTCGCGTAGTTGAACCCGCGCCCAAGCACGACGGCTTGGTCAATATATCGGTAGCGTTGGGCGGATTGCGCAATAAACTCATCCTGTTTCAAAGCTGATTTCATCCACCCCGTGACTTTGCCTAATTCCCTCCACTGCTTCATATTTCCACTCAACGCGGCGGAAAGCATTGCAATGGACATCAATTCCGTCGTGTATGTTTTTGTAGCGGCAACCGCAACTTCGCTGCCTGCTTGAATATCTAACACAAAATCCGAAGTCCGCGCGAGGGCCGACTTCGTCTCGTTTGTGATCGCAAGCGTAAGGCATCCCTGCCTCTTCCCCTCTTCAAGCACACTCACAATATCGGGCGATTTGCCTGATTGCGAAACGCCGATCACCAATGCATTTTTCAATTTCGGCGGACGGTTGTAATACGTGAACAACGACGGCGTCGCCAGCGCCAACGGCAGTCTATTCAGCGCACCCAGCAAATAATTTGCATATCTACCCGCGTTATCCGATGTGCCGCGCGCGGCGAGAAAGATGTACTCCACATCGCGCTTGCGAATCTCGGAGGCGATCCGCTCGACGTTTTTTCTTTGGGAAGCCAGCAGGAACTCAATCCGCTCGGGCTGTTCAAGGATTTCGGAATGGAGCGACATCTTCACATCTTTTCTCTTCACCACATCTGTCAATGATGGACTGAAACGCAAATAGCTAGCGATGATAATAACACGCTTCATTCAGGCATATATTTTTGGATACACGCAAGCGACTCGGTGTTATTTTTAAATACAGAATTGAAGGATAGGAGAACCCTTGACAATTTTTAGGTAAGTGATATAAATAAATTTAGGTTCACCTAAATTATTAAGGATACACCATGACCACGCTTCAAATCACAGGAGCAGCAGCCATACTAGGCGCATTGATCTATGCCGTCGGGGATGTGTTGTTGCTGGCAAGCAAAGTAAATCTGGATGAATTTCCCAAACTAAAACCTTTTGCGAAATTATTGTCGGACGCAGAAAAAATGGTTGTCCTCTCCCCCAACCGTATGATGTGGGGTGCATTACTTGGAGTGTTCGCCACCCCATTGGTAATCGCCGGGTATTGGCAGGTCTATCAGGGCCTGGATGGCGGAAATCCTTCCACCGTGCTAACAGCCACCCTGTTGTTCGGAATCGCATCGGTCATTGGCGCGTTCGTCCACGGCAGTTTTTATTACATGGGCGAATATGTGCAGGCGTTGAATCAAGTTGACGAGAAATCACAAGGTGTCATTGCAAAAATGATCGAACGACACAAAAAAGTTTTGATCATCACATACGCGCCGCTCCTCATCATGATCGTGATCGCATCCATTCTGTTCGCAATCTTGGTTGGCTCGGGAAAAACACTCTTCCCAGGCTGGATGACCTTCGTCAACCCGGTCACATTGACCATTGCATGGTTGCTCATTAAACGCATCCTTCCCAAATTCATCGTTGACGCAACGGAAGGCGCGGGTTTCAATATTGCATATCTTGCCTTCTTCCTATGCACAACCATAACACTTTGGAACATATGATGAAACAATCCGCATCCAAACAAGATTACCTCAAGCGGATTTACGAGCTGACGGAAAACGGTTCGCCTGCCAGCACCAACGATCTGGCGCGCGAGCTGAACATCAAACCTGCATCGGTCACTGGAATGATCCAAAAACTCGCTGCCGAAAAACCCGCCTTGGTTGAATATCAAAAGCATCAAGGCGCAACCTTAACCTCGGCTGGTAAGAAAGCCGCCCTGGAGGTAATTCGACACCATCGCCTGCTGGAAACCTGGCTGGTGCAAACGCTCGGCTACTCATGGGATGAAGTCCACGAGGAGGCAGAGCGGCTTGAACATGTGATCTCGGAGGATTTGGAACGACGCATCGCAGCCGCCCTGGGACATCCGCTTCGGGACCCACATGGCGAGTTGATTCCCACCGCTGACCTTAAGATGCCCCTCGACGAATCGACGCCACTGTCCGCGTTACGAAAAAATCAAGCAGGCACCATTCTATGCATCAAAGCCGCAGATGCGGATTTACTCCGCCACCTCAATGAACTTGGATTAACTCCCAACACATTCATCGAGGTTATCGACTACTCCCCCTTCGATCACAATCTGACTATCAAAGTTGACAATAAGACTCATGTGCTTGGCTTGAATATCACCAGCAAAATCTATATTGAAGAAAATTGAAAAACAATGATGGGTCCACCGATTTTCCTCCCCGCAGTATCACCGATCAGCTTAACCGAAATACTGATTGTTCTAACCATGTCAAGCCTCGCTTATTTTGTTGTATTCAACAATTTTGAAAAACATATGCCTACACCAAGGCGAATCGTAAAACTTTTCGTGGTCACAGGTGTGCTGGCAACGATCGGCGTTCTCTTCGGAAGAATTGCATTTTGGGGCATCATTACATTAATGACGATCGGGCAAATCATCCTGCATGGATGGTACTTCCCAAAACATGGAATTAACGGCTTGACCGCCGAACCGTACGACAAATATTTGGAAACCATCGAAAGAATGAAAGGAAATAGATAATGGAAAATGGATTTCGTATTTTAGCCGCAGTGATTTTACTCACGGGCATGAGCATCTCGTTTTATTTCCGCATCAAGGCAGATAAAGAAAGCGGAGAGAAAATCTCCCGCAAAGTGGACGGCTCTGTGATGATGAATTTCATCAGGATCGGAGGGTTGATCCTTTGGCTGAGCCCATTCGTTTACTTATTAAATCCCGCATGGATGGCCTGGTCGAAAATTGGATTGCCCGACTGGTTTCGCTGGCTCGGAGTTGGATTGGGCGTCATTAACGTCCTTGGAATCTATTGGCTTTTCAGTAGTATCGGAAGCGGAATTACGCCTACCAGCGGCACTCGCACGGAGCATAAGCTCGTCACCAAGGGAGTCTACAAGTACATCCGACACCCACTATATACGTTTGGGTCGTCCTTGTTCCTTTCCTTTGGCATGATGGCAGATAACTGGTTTATCGCTTTGTTGGGTGTGGTGGCATTTATTGGAATGGCAATCCGCACACCCAAAGAGGAAGCCAACTTGATCGCAAAATTTGGCGATGAATACCGCGAGTACATGAAGCGGACGGGTCGTTTTCTGCCAAAACTATTTTGAGGATTTCAGATGAAGAAACAACTCATCCTTATCGCGCTGGTTGCCCTGCTTGTACCTGCCATCTTACTATTACACGGCAGCACGACAAGCATCGTCACAGCTGCATACCCAGGCGGAACGAATGCCCCGGTCAGTTTTAAAAACGATATCCAGCCGATTCTTCAAAGCCGATGTACGAAATGTCACGGAGGGGATTTTCCTAGCGAAGGTTTGAACCTGGAATCGTATGAAGGCTTGATGGCTGGCTCGCAGAACGAACCGGTCGTCCTCGCCGGGGACGCAGGCGACAGCTTGTTGATCGATAAAATTGAAAGTGGCGACATGCCTAAACGCGGACCGAAACTCACGCCCGAACAGATCCAGACCATCCGGCAATGGATCGACGCAGGCGCGTTGAACAACTAATCTGAATGAGGAGCCAATGAACAAGAAACTTTCTCGAAGAGATTTCCTCAAACTTGGGAGCGCGGGGCTTGTCACAGCCGCAGGTGCAACCGCAGTGTTGGCGCACTCCAGCACGCCTTCCCATACGAAGCACAATGGGCACGCGATTCAACCGCTGTTGCAAACGGAGCACGACGACCATGGCGAAGGCTTGCCGGGCGCGGGCGATGTGGATCATGAAAAGAATGGTTTCGATCCCGGCGAAGTTCTATACGACTTTGATTACGGGACCGTGTCCACACTTCCAAACGGGCAAACCCTGCGCGAGTACGAAATTGTCGTCATCAATAAATACATCGAAGTTGTGCCGGGCATCGAATTCCCCGCGTGGACGTACAATGGTCGCATCCCCGGCCCGACGCTGCGCGCGACGGAAGGCGACCGCGTCCGCATTCGCATGGTCAATGGCAGCAATCATCCTCATTCCATGCATTTTCACGGCTTCCACCCATCCGAAATGGATGGCGTCCCGGGGACAGGTCCCGGCGGCATGGTGGAACCGGGCGATGAGTTCGTCTATGAGTTCGACGCCGAGCCATTCGGTTTGCATCTCTACCATTGCCATGTCTTCCCGCTGGCGCGCCACATCGCCAAGGGACTCTACGGTGCGTTCATTGTTGATCCAAAAGAGGGAAGACCGCGTGTAGACAAAGAGATGGTGATGGTCATGCACGGCATCGATATCGACTTCGACGATGGAAATGATTTTTATGCAGTCAACGGAATTCCGTTTTATTACCAGAATCATCCCATCCAAATCAAAGTTGGCGAATCCGTACGCATCTACCTCGTCAACATTCTCGAATTCGACTTGCTTAACTCGTTCCACCTGCACGCCAACTTCTTCCAGTATTATCCCACCGGCACAAGCCTTACACCTGCCGAATTCACCGACACCATCATTCAAGGTCAGGCGCAACGCGGCATCCTCGAATTCAGTTACAAATATCCCGGCATGTACATGTTCCACGCGCACGTCACCGAGTTTGCTGAACTCGGCTGGAACGGGATGTTCGAAGTCCTGCCATAGGCGGAGGAAAATTTGCCATGACGAATCAAACTTCCCCTGAGACAACGAACCGCTTCTCTTTCCGGACCTTCATCCTGCTCCTCCTCCCCATCCTTCTTCTGGCGGGAGTCATTTTCCTCTTCCTGCAAACTGGTGGCGGACTTGACCTTGAATCGCCGGTCCCCATTGAAGATCTGACCATCGAACGCTATCAGCTTGAACGCGGGCAAATCAAGTTTTATGTTCAAAATACAGGACCTGATACATTGACCATCGCATCGGTCATTATCAACGAAGCGGTCATGCCGTTTCAAGTGGCACCCTCCCCTGAAATCCCGCGTCTCGCGAGAGCAGTTGTCAGTGTTGAATACGCATGGACCGAAGGCGAAGCCTACGCCGCGCGTATCTTCACGAGCAATGCTGTTCCTTTTGATGTAGAGATTCCCGTTGCATTTGTCACACCACAGCCAGAGGCAAAAACCTTTTGGGGATTCACGCTGATCGGTTTGTATGTTGGCGTGATTCCCATCTTCCTTGGGATTTTCTGGCTGCCGGCGCTTCGCATGCTGGATAAGAAATGGATGACCTTCCTGCTTGCCCTCACGGTCGGCTTATTAATCTACCTCGGCATCGATACATTGAACGAAGCCTTTGAACAATCAACAGAACTGGCTGGCACCTATCAGGGCATTGGTCTCATTGGCATCGGCGCAGTAGCGTCCTATATGCTTCTAGACGTGGTCGGCAACATGGGTCCGGGTGACAGAAGCGCCTCTTCATCTAGGCTATCGATTGCATGGCGAATTGCCGTAGGAATCGGTATTCACAACCTGGGCGAGGGGCTGGCAATTGGAGCAGCGTATAACGTCGGCGAAATTGCCTTGGGCACTTTCCTGGTTGTGGGGTTCATTATTCAAAACATTACTGAAGGCTTGGGGATCATCGCGCCGATATTGAAAGACAGACCCAGCATTGGTCAATTAGCCTGGCTTGGATTAATCGGAGGCGCCCCTGCCATTTTCGGTGCATGGATCGGTGGATTCACACCCTCCCCATTCCTATCTGTCTTGTTCCTTGCCATAGGCACAGGCGCGATCTTCCAGGTGGCTGTCGAAATCTGGAGGATGGTACAACGAGATAATGATAAACAACCCATGCCAATGATGGTCTTCAGCGGCGTAGTCATTGGGATGTTGATGCTTTGGGTCACGGGTCTCATAATAAAATGAGGTTCGAGTTTGAAGGAAAATAGCATGATTAATTCTTCCCGCTGAATCCAAATTAATCAGCGGGCAGAATTTCGAAAGGAAACGAGCAAGATGGATCTTATCTGGTTACTCATCCCACTGGCAATCGCGATCTTGAGTCCCCGCTTTGGGGCGGTTTCGCTATATCGGCATTGGAGAAAGGTCAAGCAACGCGAGCAGGTGGAAGATGCGCTAAAGCACCTGCTTGACCGTGAAAACCAGGGCAAGTTCGCCTCGCCCGTTTCACTCGCAGGGACGATTGGCTCACCCCTGGTAAAGGTCACACAATTGATCGAACACATGGAGACGCAAGGGCTGCTCCAATCGCGCGGCACCGAATTGCATCTAACCCCAAATGGTGAACGGTGGGCTTTACATGTCATCCGCGCACATCGTTTGTGGGAACGCTATCTAGCCGATGAAGCGCGTATGCCGCTTGAACGCGTACACAACGAAGCTCAACGACGCGAACATTCATTGACCGAATCTGAACTCAATGAGTTGGACGCCGCGCTGGGACACCCTACGCGCGACCCACATGGCGACCCAATTCCCACCCGCGAGGGGAAAATGAATCGAGCAGAGGGAATGCCGATCACGGCGTGGCAGGCTGATCGCCCGGCGCGAATCGTTCACCTTGAAGACGAACCCGCCATTGCGTATCAACAAATCCTCGCGGCTGGGCTTCGTTTGGGACAGGACATCCGCATTATTGAAAAAACACAAAACCGTTATGTGTTGAGCGATGGAGAAAATGAATACCGGCTTGCGCCTGCAGTTGCGTCGAATGTACACGTGTCGGCTTTGCCCGAAATTGAGGTCTTGAAGCGCGAAGCCGTTTCGCTTGCCGAACTCAGCGACAACCAGCCGGCGGAAATTGTGACGCTTGATGATGCGGTTCAAGGGTTTTCCCGCCGCCGCTTTCTAGACCTCGGCTTGACTCCCGGGACTCGTATTTACCCCGAACTTGGAAATTTTTTCGGCGACCCGCGCGCGTATCGCGTTCGCGGCACGTTGATCGCATTACGCAAAGACCAAGCCGCACAAATCTGGGTCAAACCGATTGATCGAATCGAGGACTGATGACTGACACAAAATTATCCCTGCCAACCGAACATTGCGAAGACTGCCCAGCCTTTTATCAGTTGGAACAAATGGGAATCAAGATCGGTGATTTCGACCGCGTGGTCGCGTTGGCAGGAAACCCGAATACTGGAAAATCCACGCTTTTCAATGCATTGACCGGGCTCAAACAGCATACCGGCAATTGGCCCGGCAAAACTGTCACCCGCGCGGAAGGTGGATATCAATTCAACGGGGTGAAATACAAACTTGTTGATTTGCCCGGCACATATTCGCTACTTTCAGCCTCACAAGACGAAGAAGTAGCGCGTGATTTTATCCTTTTCGGCCAACCCGATTGCACCATTGTTGTGACCGATGCAACTGCATTGGAAAGGAATCTGAACCTTGTCATGCAAGTCATCGAGATCACAGACCGCGTAGTAGTAGCGGTCAACTTGATGGATGAAGCCAGGCGCAAAGGCATTGAGGTGGATACCCGTTCCTTGAGCCGCGATCTGGGTATACCTGCCGTACCTGTCACTGCCCGCACCGGCGAAGGAATCCACAATCTGCTTGGAACAGTTGCCGATCTTATTAAAGGTGAAATCACGGTCAGACCGAAACGAGTGGAAGGCACACACGAATTTCAAAAAGCTGTAAACGAACTCGTACCCATGATCGAACAAGTGGCACCGGGCATTCCCAATGCCCGCTGGCTGGCGATTCGTCTTCTCGATGGAGATGCGCGAGTACAAAAAGCAATCACCAGCGGCGAATTAAGCGAAGTCGTTGCCCGACAGCGCCGCTTGGATGTGCAATTCAGCAAGAAGATGAGCGTGGAAGGAAGGCAATAATATGAACGAAGCAATCTCACCCAGCGATATTCTCGCCAAAGCCGAGGCTTTGCGCAATAACCTGTCCACCGGATTTCGGGATGAAATCGTCAAATCCATTTACAACGAAGCGGAAACGATTGCGCGTCGGGCGGTAAAAACCGCCACCGATAAAAAATATGACTTCGACCAAAAAATCGACCGGCTGGTCACTTCACCCTTCACAGGTTTACCCATCATGGTGTTCCTGCTGGGGCTGGTTATTTGGCTGACAGTCTCTGGCGCGAATGTGGCGTCGGAAGCGATTGCCAACGTACTCTTCGGAATTGGGGATTGGGGGCGTGCTTTGTTCGAGTCTGCAGTCTTCATCCCCTGGTGGGTTACCGGCCTTGTCTGGGATGGTGTATACCTCGGCCTGGCATGGG
>DAOTZF010000260.1:0-4770 GCA_034434415.1 Anaerolineales bacterium
TTGTGGGCGGTGCGCTTGCATCTCAAGCGCAAGCTTGCGTTTTATCTGCGTGAACGAGTCCGTGACCGTTGGCGGCATGGGGGATTTCACCCCGTGCAGGTGGTCTCTTCTGGTGTATTGATCAACCCCTACGCGTTGACCATCGGGTTCGCCCGCCGCTTTGCCACCTACAAGCGCGCCAGTCTTATGATGCGAGATGTGGATCGGCTGCTTAACATCGTCAACAAGCCAAATATGCCCGTGCAAATTCTTTTTGCTGGCAAGGCGCATCCCGCTGACGAGCCGGGAAAACAATTAATCCAGCAGGTATATCGAACCGTGAAAAAAGCAGAGACTGGCGGGCGCATTGTTTTCCTTGAGGATTACGATATGAACCTTGCGCGCTATCTCGTCCAGGGCGTGGATGTGTGGATGAACACCCCGCGTCGTCCATTGGAAGCGAGCGGCACATCAGGCATGAAAGCCGCGCTCAACGGCGCGTTGAACTTTTCCGTCCTGGATGGCTGGTGGCGCGAAGCGTATAACGGTAATAACGGCTGGTCGATTGGGCGGGATGAACAGATCGAGAATATTGACGAACAGGACGTCGAGGATGCTGAAAGTCTGTATCACACTCTGGAGGATGAGATCATCCCGTTGTATTACGACCGCGATCCGAAGGAAATTTCGCACGAGTGGATCGCGCGCATCAAGGATAATTTCAAGACGAATATCCCGCAGTTTTCCACGCGCAGGATGGTAAAGGAATATATGGAAAATTATTACTTAAAGGCGTTGAAATGATGCGTGAAATCACAACCACAGAACTTGCTGAAAAATTGAAATCGGACGAGCAGTTCGTCCTGCTCGATGTGCGTGAACTCCATGAGTTGGGGTACGCTACATTGGCAGATCGCAGGCTTGAGGTCACACCGATGAGCCGTATGGCGGAATCTGGCACAGAGGCGTTGCCTGAATCTGCAAAGTCACAGGACGCGACGATATTTGTGATGTGCCATCACGGCAACCGTAGCGCGCAAGTCACTGCCTGGCTTACCCAGCAGGGCTGGAAAAATGTCTTCAATGTGGCTGGCGGGATTGATGATTACGCGCGAAGGGTGGATCGTACGGTTGGAATGTATTGATCGGTAGGGGCGACGAGCCAGTCGCCCCTACACGTTATTTATCGAATACGAATTGCCCGTTCTTGTAAAACAATTCCCCGTCCACGGTAATTTCAGAGTCGGTTCGCAAGTCGCAGATCATATCCCAGTGAATCGCGCTCTTGTTCTTCGATCCCGTTTCGGGGTAACCCGCGCCGAGCGCCATGTGGAACGTCCCGCCGATCTTTTCATCGAACAAAATATTGCCCGTGAATTTGTTGATATCGAAATTCGTGCCGATGGCAAATTCGCCGACGTGACGCGCGCCTTCATCCGATTCGAGCATTTTAACGAGGTACGCTTCGTTCTTTTCCGCCTGGGCGCGTTCGACTCGTCCGCGGTTGAAGGTTAACTCCGCGCCTTCGACAGCGACTCCGCCATAGATGGCTGGGTATGTGTACTTCACCCAGCCGTTCAGCGAATCTTCGACCGGTCCTGTAAAAATTTCTCCGTCGGGCATGTTGAATGTGCCAGTGGAATTTTTGAAGATGCGTTCCTTGATGGACAATGACAAATCCACGTTCGGTCCGCGTAAGACGACGAGGTTTTTCCCCGCGAGAAAATCGATCGCTTTTTGCTGACCCGCCTCCGTGCTTTTCCAATAGGCGATCGGATCATCTTCGTGCGCATGGACGGCATTGAACACAAAGTCCTCATACTCTTTCAGGCTCATGCCCGCATCCTGGGCATACGCGTCGGTGGGGTAGAGGGTGGTCACCCATTTGAATTTGCCCTCGCCGCCGCGTTTCATTTGCATTTCAGTGATGATGCTGGTTGCTTTGCCCCGTCGCTGCGACTTGGCTGGGTCGATGTTCGTTGTTCCGCGCGTGTTTGTCGAGGAGTGGATTCGGATGCGGCTCTCGAATTCCTCGTAGGCGAGTTTGTAAAAGGTTGGAACGAAATCGAGTTGCGCGTCGTTGGCGTACGTGAGGTAGAACTCGTCCTGGCTGAACGGCATCATCCCCGGCAGGGCAACCATCGGGTGCGGGTGACCGCCTTTTTCCATGATCTGAATAAATAACTCGCGTACGAGCGGCTCGGCGGCGGTCGTCGCTTCGATCAAGACCCGGTCGCCTGGCACAATGCGAGTGGAATGTTCCACTAAAACTTTTGCAAATTTTTGAATTCGTGAATCGGACACGGAAATTCTCCTAATTTTTTTATGATTGCCCTTGAATTATATCATCCACACATGGGGTATACTTTTACACGCGTACAAGCGACATCACAAAATCGTTAGAATTCAAGGACAATCGTAAATCTAAAATCGTCACTCGTAAACTTGTACTGAGCGGAGTCGAAGTATCGAAATGAAACAACTCCTCCAAAACATCAAAACAGGCAAAGCGACCATCGAAGACGTGCCTGTACCAACCCCGCAAGAGGGGCAGGCGCTTGTCAAAGTGGAAGCCAGCCTCGTGTCCGCGGGAACCGAGCGAATGGTTGTCGAATTTGCCGAGAAAAGTCTCGTCGGCAAAGCGCGCTCGCGTCCCGACCTCGTCAAACAAGTCCTCGATAAAGCACGGCGCGAGGGCGTGGTTAACACGATGCATGCCGCGTTCAATCGGCTCGACCAGCCGATGGCGCTTGGTTATTCCTCGGCTGGCACGATCGTCGCACTTGGCAATAAGATGGCGGGTTTCAAAGTCGGTCAGCGTGTGGCTTGCGCAGGCGGCGGATATGCTGTCCACGCCGAGTACAATGTTGTGCCGCGCAACCTGCTCACGCCGCTTCCAAAAAATGTTGATTTCGAGTCAGGCGCGTTCACCACGCTCGGCGCGATCGCCATGCACGGATTTCGACTCGCCAAACCGCAAATCGGCGAAGGTGTTGCGGTGATCGGTTTGGGTCTGTTGGGGTTATTGACAATTCAAATTGCAGCTGCCGCAGGATGTAATGTTTTGGGCATTGACCTTGACCCCAAGCGGATTTCGCTCGCTTCATCTCTCGGACTGGAGGCTGTCTCGCGCCAAAAAGCGGAATCGGCATCCTCAGCCTTTACCGCCAACCGCGGCTTCGACGTGATCCTCATCTGCGCGGATACTCCCTCGAATGATCCTGTCGAACTTGCAGGAGTAATCGCACGAGACAAAGCGCGCGTTGTTGCAACAGGTGCGGTGGGTTTGACGATCCCAAGAAAAATTTATTACGAGAAAGAATTATCCTTCATCAACTCGCGTTCCTACGGACCCGGTCGCTACGACTCGAATTACGAAGAAAACGGGCAGGATTATCCCCTTGGCTACATCCGCTGGACGGAGGGTCGAAACTTTCAGGCTGTGGTTAATTTGTTGGAACGTGGAAAGTTGAAAGTGAAACCGCTCATTACCCATCGTTTCCCTATCGAAAAAGCGACGCGGGCGTATGATGTGATCACGGGCAAGAAGAAAGAATCGTTTTTAGGTGTGGTGTTGACGTATCCAAAAGGAAAGACGAAAGAGGAAAGACGCGTTGCGTTTCCTGCAATCGTCAATCGTAAATCTGAAATCGTAAATTTAGGTGTCTTGGGTGCAGGTTTGTTTGCCAATTCCGTTCTGCTTCCAACGATAAAGAAAATTGATAAGATACAACTGGTCGGCGTTGCATCCTCAGGCGGACTCCACGCTCAACATTCAGGCAAAAAGTTTGGCTTCAAATACGCCACTTCATCCGTTGATGAAATTATCAATGACCCGAACATCAACACGATTGCCATCCTCACGAGGCATGATTCACACGCGGATTTAGTTGTTAGGGCACTAAAAGCAGGGAAGCACGTCTTCGTTGAGAAACCGTTGGCGATTAATAGCAATCAGCTTTCAGTGATTAGCAAACAGCTCAAGACTAATAATCAATCAGTTCTAGCTGTGGGTTTCAATCGAAGGTTTGCTCCGCTTGCTCAGAGTCTCAAGTTTCAAGTATCAAGTCTCAAGTCTCCTCTCCATGCCCATTATCGAATCAACGCAGGTTACCTGCCCGCCGATCACTGGAATCACGACCCGGACATCGGCGGCGGACGAATCATCGGCGAAGCATGTCACTTCGTGGACTTCATCACTTTCCTTGTTGGAGCGCCGCCTGTCTCGGTGACGGCACATGCGTTACCCGATAACGGTAAATTCCGTGAAGATAACGTCTCGATGACTTTTACCTTTCCCGATGGTTCGATTGGAGTCGTGGATTATCTCACCAACGGCGACAAATCCTTCCCCAAGGAACGAGTGGAGGTATTTTGCGGAGGGATGGTTGCCGTGCTGGACGATTTTGTTTCTTTGCAAGTCACGAAAGATGGAAAAACGAAAGAAGAGCGCGGCTCGCAGGACAAAGGCTGGCTCAATGAATGGAAAGTCTTCGCGCAATCGATTCGTGAGAGTGGCGAGCCGCCGATCCCGTATGAGCAGTTGATCGGCGTGACCAAGTCCACGTTTGCGGCTGTGGAATCTGTACGCAGCGGGAAAGAGATCGAAATCTAATTCATGCGAACACGCGCGGGGATCGTCCTCATTGAAGATGACAAGGTCGCGCTGATCGAACGTCACCGGGCAGGGTTGGATTATTTCGTGTTCCCCGGCGGCGGCGTGGACGAAGGCGAATCGCCCGAACAGGCGGCTATCCGCGAGGCGATGGAGGAACTGGGGATCGAAGTCGT
>DAOTZF010000261.1:0-3441 GCA_034434415.1 Anaerolineales bacterium
GCCCTGCGCGGCGATTTGGATGCAAGCCGAATGGTTATGTTCCTTGTGATCGGAGTAGTGAGCTTTCTCATCGCTACGCGCGTGTGGAAAGCAGGGCTGAAACGATACAGCGGCGCAAGTAGTTAATCGAAAGTAGGACGAGACGCTTTGCTTATCTCGTCCTACCTCTTTCTTCAGTATTATTTCCGAATCAACACAACCACAGCGCTTCCGTCCGCCGAGGTGATGGTCAGCGTGTCGCCATCCACAATAAATGTTGCGGTCTCAAAGAACACGTTGAACAACACCGTTTCCTGTTCGCCTGCAGGACCTTCGCAAAACATTAGAGTCGAAACGAGCGGACCAAATGCGATCGTCCCATCGCCTACAGAATATTCACCACCAAAACCGTTACAACCGGCAGTTCCATTCACCTGACCATCCTCCCCGAAGATGATGGAAGTTTCCACATCGGACGCGGCAGGAGTCGGGCTGGATGGGTCGCCGTAGGAGGCGAGAGTCCATTCCCCTACAATCGAAACAGATGCACTTGGGGAACAAGCGGCAAGGGCAAAGGCTGTCACAAAAAACAACACGAGTATCTTTTTCATTTTCAGCTCCATAGTTTTTGTCAGTGTATGGACGATTCTATTCTCGAAATGTTCCCCTTCTCTTATGTCATTGCTTCACTCGCAATGGGATAAGGTTATTTTTGATTAAATCCAATCCTGTTATATAGCGTGATTCCTGCCGCCGCAGAGACGTTAAGTGACTCCACTTTTTCGTTGATCGGGATTCGCACTTTTAAACTCGCGGCACTTTCGATCTCAGGCGAGCATCCCTCCTTTTCACTCCCGAAGACGATGAGCAGGCGTTCAGAAATCGACGCGATCGCTCCAACCATTTTGTCTGCGCTCGCTGATGTGACCAGCAGGGTCTCGTTATTTTGTTTGCAATAGTCAATCAATTGATCTGTCGTTGTCGTCATCACAGGGAGTGAAAACAGGTAGCCCCTGCTGGCACGGATGAGGCGGCGGTCGTAAATATCCAGTGGATCCATGTTAAGCAGGATCATCCCGCCCACCCCCAGCGCCAGCGAAGTGCGGATGATGTTGCCGATGTTCCCCGAAATGCTGACGTCCTCCAGCACGACCACATCCTTTGTGACGGATTTCAACTTTTCCAACCCGATGGGTTTGGGAGTCTCGGCAATGGCGAAGATGCGCGAGATCTTATCGTTCTCGAAGAGTTTTTTCGTCGTCCGTTTTGCCACCTCGTGGATGGTCGCGCCGGCAGTCAGGTTCTTTCGCAACCTTTCGGAAACAACTTCGTCGCCAGCGAAATAAACTGATTCGATCTCAACCCCCGCCTCCAACGCTTGCAGGATATTCTCCTCATCGTCAATGATGATCTGGTTAAGGTCGCGCCGTCCCTCACGCGTGAGTAGTTTGCGGATGGGTCCCGCGAGGGGATGGTTGAGCGAATCAACGAGGAAAGGGTTGTTCGTAGAGGGGTCAAGCATGGTTTGGATAATATGCGGTTATAGTGAGGGTGTCAAGCAATTGAAATCCCGAAGGGATGACATGATTCGCCATTACGTTATTACACCCCTTCGGGGTTGATAAAAATCATTTCGATACTATAATGCTTCCACTGCTTCGGAGTTCGGATTCATGGATATTATTTTTCAGGATAAAGCCGTAATCGTCCTCGCTAAACCCGCCGGGATTCCCGTCCTGCCCGACGGCTGGGAAAAAGAGTCACCCTATTTGGTGAAAATGCTCGAAGAACAATTTGGTAAGGTGTGGATTGTTCATCGGCTGGATAAAGTCACAAGTGGGGTGATGGTCTTCGCACGCGGCGCAGAGTCCCACCGCGCGTTGAACGTGCAATTCGAGAATCACCAGGTTGAAAAGGTTTATCACGCAATCATGGAGGGAAATCCAAAATGGGACGAGAAGGTTACAAAACATCCGCTTCGAGTCAATGTGGGGCATAAACATCGAACCGTTGTAGACGACAGAAACGGAAAACCGTCGGAGACGCGATTCAAAATCCTTAGGAGAGGACAGGCTCACTCGTGGGTAGAAGCGAAACCGATGACGGGGCGGACGCATCAGGTGCGAGTCCATGCGTACGCGTTGGGGCATCCATTGGCGGGAGATCTGCTTTATGGCGCGTCGGAAACGAAGATCATCGCGCGCCCTGCGTTGCACGCCTATTCATTGACGTTCACGCATCCCGCAACGAACGAACGCGTTACGTTTACTGCCGAACACCCGCAGGATTTTGCCACTGCGTTGAAACTTTTGTAAGTTGAACGCCTTCAACCTTGTGTGGTATGCTTCGCCCGATGATTCCCAGCCTGCCGCACCTCGACATCCTGCCCATCGAAAGTTTGATCCTGCACGAAGACCACGATATGCAAAGGAGCGCGCCGCTGATCGAAAAACTGCGCGCCGCGGGAATTTTACGCAACCCGCCGATCGTGATGCCGTTGATGGACGGCACAAAGAGATACATGGTGCTGGACGGCGCGAACCGAGTCACATCCCTGCAGGAGATGGAATTCCCGCATATCATTGCACAGGTGGTGGGGGCAGACGACCCGAATGTGAACCTGCAAACATGGAATCATGTGGTATGGGGTATGAGTTCGAAGACATTGATGGCTGAACTTCGCAAACTGGAAGGTGTGAGTGTCGTTAAAGTGGATGTGCACAAATCGGTGGATGCACCAAAATATGTGCCGGTCAACGTGCGCCTGCCGGATGGGAAGTTGTACCTGCTCTCAGAAGAACCTGCAGACCTCTCGAATCACATCCACACACTGCATGCGATCGTGAACACGTATAAATCATGCGCGTCCCTCGACCGCACCAGCCAGACGTTGATCGAACCATTTCGCGAGATCCACGAAGACCTCACCGCGCTGATCGTTTTTCCACGATTCAAAATCCGCACCTTGCTGAAATTGGCAGGCAGAAAAATCGTGTTGCCGACAGGTATCACACGTTTCACCGTCTCGCCCCGCGCATTGCATTTGAATTATCCGTTGCACGAACTATCGAGCGGTAAATCCATCGACTATAAGCGTGAATATCTCAAACGCTGGGTGGAGGAACGCGTGAAGAAAAAAGGCGTGCGGTTGTATTCAGAGGCGACGTTCCTCTTCGATGAATGAAAAAGAGACTACATGACTAGCAGACTGGAAGACTAACAAACGAATATGGATTTCTTTTTCCCCGAAGATGATTTGCAGCGCATGGTGCCCGAAGAGACACGCATCACGTCGCTCACGGCTGAACCATACCCCGACGGTTACCGCTTACGCGTCAACATTCAGATCACACCTTTCCAGAAACGCCCGCACATTGAAGTAGTTCTCAAGGATTCGGAAGGCGAGGAAGTGGCATCATCCAGCATTGTCGAGCCACTGGGATGGAAACTCGAATTCACCAT
>DAOTZF010000262.1:0-18946 GCA_034434415.1 Anaerolineales bacterium
ACGACCCGACGCGCATTATCCGCGCCGTCCGTTATGCGGCGCGCTACGGGTTTGATATCGAGCCTGAGACGTTGAAACTCATCAACGGCGAATCACGCAAGATTTTGTCTGGATTAAGCGGCGAGCGCCTCCGCCACGAGTTCGATTTGATTTTCGAAGAAAAAGAATTTTCAACTATGTTCTCGCGGCTAGCGGAAATGAAAATCCTGTCCGCCATCGAAGCGCCGACCTTCAGCGCGTCGTATGCCAGCCTGAATGATAAACTGCCTGAAGAATCTCTCAGCATCAAAATTGACCGCGTCACCCTTGGCTATCTGCTCTGGCTCACAGACTCGACGCCCAACACGATTCAAAATCTCAGCCGTAAACTCGCTTTCACCGCCGAATTGACGGAGGTCTTAGTTTCTGCCTCCGCGCTCAAACAAATGTTGCCTGACTTGCAAAACGCCAAACCCAGCGCGTGGACGTTCGCCATCGAAAAAATGCCGCTTGCCTCCATCTACGGGGTTTACCTGATGACAAACGAAAAACCGCTGATGGATTTTCTCGCCACGTGGCGGCACGTCAAACCCATCACCACCGGCGACGACCTCAAAGCACGCGGTCTCGAACCGGGACCAAAATTCAAGGAAATCCTCACCCGCCTCCGCGCCGCCTGGCTGGATGGGGAGGTGAAAACGGCGGAGGAAGAAGTAAAATTGTTGAAAGAACTTCTATAGGAAGGTGTAAAATGAGTTCAAGTCACCAAAAAGGACCCCAGTTTGTTCGTTATTTTCAGCCGGTAATTAATGCGCTTTTGGAATTAGGTGGTTCTGGTCGCCCGGAAGAAGTCGAAGATTTGATAGTTGAACAGTTGGGGTTAAGTGATGAAGTTCGGAATGAGCAAATCCCTAGCGGTCAATCAAGATTTAGTAACAAAGTGAATTGGGCAAGATTTTATCTGGCGCGTGCTGGTTTGATTGACTCGTCAACACGAGGAGTTTGGAGTCTGACAGAAAAAGGGCGGACAACCAAAATGAGCCAGGAAGATTCTGTTGCGCTGTTCAACCAAATTCATAAACAATTTACCGGTGAACGTAGAAAGACTAAAGCCGAAAAACAACCGGAGGAAGATAACAATTCTCCAGACGAAATTGATCATCGTGCAAATTTGATGAATACTTTATTGGAGTTGCCACCAGGGGGCTTTGAGCGATTATGTCAGAGATTGTTGCGCGAATCTGGTTTTGAGAAAGTGCAGGTCACTGGTAAAAGCGGCGATGGAGGTTTAGATGGAATCGGAATACTTCAAGTTAATCCCTTTGTTAGCTTCAAAGTTTTATTTCAATGTAAGAGATATTCTGGCTCTGTGAACGCTTCCCAAGTGCGTGATTTTCGCGGCGCAATGATGGGTCGAGCTGACAAAGGAATAATCCTTACTACAGGATCTTTTACCCCGGACGCCAGGAAAGAATCGGTGCGAGATGGCGTACCCCCAATCGAGCTCGTAGACGGCGAAAAACTGTTGGATATGTTTGAAGAATTGGAGCTTGGCTTGAAGCCGAAAAAAGCATACGATATTGATTTGACATTCTTTGATGAATTTAAGAACTAGATGAACCTCCAGCCTTACCTCAATTCGACCCCCTCCTGCCTCCCCCAAATCCGAAAGAGGGCTAGAAATAATTATCCCAACTTTTTATTTCGGATTTGGGGGAGGTGCCGAAGGCGGAGGGGGTCAGGAACAAAATGAAACTTGATTCCTACCTCAACTTTGCCAAACAACTTGCCTATCGCGCGGGGCGAATCACCCTCAGTTACTACAACAAGGGCATCCAGCACGATCTGAAATCCGACGAGTCTCCGGTCACGGCGGCAGATCGTGCCACCGAGGAATTCATCCGCGGCGAAATAGAAAAGGCATATCCGACTCATGCGATTGTGGGGGAGGAGTTCGGGGCATCTGCATTCCCCTCTCCCGCCGGGAGATCGCGAAGCACCCCGAAGGGGCGGGCTAGGGGTGAGGGTAACGCGTTTCGCTGGATCGTTGACCCGATCGACGGAACAAAATCCTTTCTTAAAGGCGTACCGTTTTACTCGGTGTTGATCGCACTGGAGATCGAGGGTAAATCGCGCGTAGGCGTGGTCTGTTTCCCCGCTCTGGACGAAATCCTCTACGCGGCGGATGGTCTCGGCGCGTGGTGGAACGGCAAACGCGCCCGCGTCTCGGATGTGAAAGATTTAAAGAAGGCGGTCTTTACCTATACCAGTTGGTCGGGTTTCCGCACGAAGAAACGGACAGATGTATTTGAAAAATTGCACAAGGAGTGTTTCTTCGGGCGCGGCTGGTCCGACGCGTACGGCTATCACATGGTCGCCACCGGGCGCGCCGAGATCATGCTCGACCCGGGAATTCAAATCTGGGATGTGGCGCCCATGCCGCCCATCCTGCGTGAAGCGGGAGGCTGGTTCGGCTCCTGGAAAGGCAAGGAGGGTCACATCCATGGGGAGGGACTCGCCGTCAATGCCGCGCTCAAATCCAAGGTTCTGAAATTGTTGCGAGTATAATGAGCGTCACCATGGCAACGCGGGATTCCATTCAGGTCAAAATTCACGATGAGCGTCTTCCGTATCGCTTGCGCGAACGGTTCATGTCTGCACCGGAGTTGGCGTTGTTCCGTGCCCTGCAAAACATGGCGGGAAAGCATTATGTGGTTTGCCCCAAGGTTTCTCTCAACGATATTTTCTACATCGTGCGCCCGAACGAGAACGTGCATTTTTTCAACAAGATCTTTCGCAAACATGTGGACTTTTTGCTGTGCGACCCCAAGACCCTCCAGCCTGTGTTCGGTATCGAACTTGTAAAACCTGTCGGCAAATCTGAAACGCGCGAAGCCGACCAGTTCCTCGAAGACCTCTTCCTCAGCGCAGGGCTTCCTCTCGTGCACGTTCTGTCGAGTGAAAATTATTCGGAGGGGGATCTGGCGGAATTGTTCCAACTTGCCATCCTTAAAGTGAAGCAGACGAAAACGCTTCGCTCCTCAGGGAAGTCTGATTCAGTTCCCCAATGCCCCGTCTGTGGGAAGATGATGGTCTTGCGGATGCACCGCACGGGGTCTGATAAGGGCAAGCGCTACTACGGCTGTATGGATAACCCGAAGTGCAGTGGGATGGTCAGGATTGATTGAGCTGGCTGGGCTGTCCCGAAGTTGTTTCGTCTTCCTGCTTGATAAAATTCCCCATCTGTAATAGTTTGTAAATACCTGCGACGATTCCGATGGTCCCGTAACCAAACAGGATCGATAGTACGCCTAACGCCAAAGCGGATTCTCCAAAATCAGAGGAGATTCCATCCTCTAATCCGATTAGAAAATACATCGCGACGGTAATAAGGACCGCCAGCATCAACGGCGAAAAGGCGAACACTTTCTTCATGGTGCTGGCTGGCTTCTTGTTGCTCCATATCCATAAGCCGAGAGCGAGGATCGTGTAAGGGATACCCCAAACGAGGATGCCAAACGCATATATGAACGAGATCGTGATCATCCCTGAGAGTATCGGCAGGGATTCGCTGGCGGGGAATACTTTGGACATCACGACCATGAAAATTGCAAAGATGATCCACAAAGCGTAGGGGAACAGGAGTGACAGCCGGATGAAGGTTTGAGTTTTCATTGGTAATGCTTCGCGATTTCTGAAGCGTATTTCGCTCCGATGGTACTTTTGTTTTCTTCCAGCCAATCCGAAAACTTCGTTTTGCAACGCGGCAGTTCTTTGGAGACGAGCAGGTTAGCCATTAATCCCTCCACTTCTTCAGGCGTGAGCAAAACATCGTTCACGAAGAGACTGAGGCACTGTGCGGCGAGCAGTGCCAAGCGCGGTGGGACGGAGATCAAAGGTCGTTTCGCACCGATTTTTTCGCCAACCAGTTTCACCAACTCCTTGAACGTGTACGACTCGGGTCCGACCGCGTCGATGATGTTACTGTCCCTGCCGTACACGCCTTCCACGAGGAGGTCAGCCACATCTTCGACGTGAACCGGCTGAATTCCATACGAACCGTCGCCGGGGACGAGGAAGAATGGAAGCCGCCGCAACAAGTATGCGATGTTGTTGATGAGGATATCTTCGCCGCCGCCGACCAGCACCGTAGGGCGGATAATCGCATACGGCAAGCCCGAGTCGGTCACCGCTTTTTCGTTTGCCGCTTTGCCCCAGTAATAGGGCAGGTGCGAGTCTGCGGATGGGTTGGCGATGCTCACATGAACGATTCGTTTCACGCCCGCGGCTTTCGCGGCTTTGACCAGTTTCTGCGTGTTTTCCACCGCGCGCGGTTGAGTGTTCTCTCCTTTATCGAAGCGCACCCAGTAGGTGTTGACAAGCACATCCATGCTTTGCAAACTTTTGATCGTGCTCGCTTCATCGAAGTCGAGTGGAAAGGCTTTGACCTGCCCTTTGAAGGGGTTGGCGCGGTTCGGATGATTTGTCAGCGTAATGACTTCTTCGCCGCGAGCGAGCAACCGCTGTGTGACATACTTGCCTGTGTAACTGAACGCGCCGGTAACTGCAATTTTCATTTTATCCTCGTTTGCGCCGCCGTCCCCGGCGTTCTGAGCAAATCATTATTTCAACACACCTAATATCTTCGTAACGTTCGACAATCCTAAACTCTCCAATTTCATGACCGCTTTCGAAAGACTATCGATCGCGTCGAAGAATTCCTGCAACGCCTGCACACGCTTGTAGGTGAACTTCCATTCATCGTTATCCACCCAGTTTTCGTCCATGGCGGCGAGCGCGGCTTTTACCGAGCCAACGGCGCGGTCGAACTCGCTGTTTTGTCTTTCTTTGAGGATCGATTTAATCGCCGCATAGAAATCTGTTTCGGCAGAATAGTAATCCTTGCGGTCGCCGAGTTTGGTCGAGCGATGGACAAGTCCCATGCGCGCAAGCGCGCGGATCTCTGTGCTGATCGCGCCTTTGGTGAGACCGGTTTCGGTAACGATCTCGTCCAGCGATAGGGGAGTGGGGGAGAGATAGAGCACCGCGAAGATGGCGCCCATCCCTTT
This sequence comes from Anaerolineales bacterium, assembly GCA_034434415.1. Taxonomy (GTDB): domain Bacteria; phylum Chloroflexota; class Anaerolineae; order Anaerolineales; family Villigracilaceae; genus Defluviilinea. The sequence continues at coordinate 5,049 of DAOTZF010000262.1, forward strand.
GGGGAAACCCCAAAAGCGGCTGATCTGGCTCAAGCCCTCGGTGAAATCCTTTTTAATTCTTGTGAGTGATTGTGGCATGGTTTGTCTCGTTTTGTGTGTTTAGTAATTACTAAACATAATATATGTCAAAACGAGTGGGTTGTCAAGGGATGAATTTGCGCGTAGTCAGCTTGAGGCTTTTCCGAATTTTTTGTGATTAGGCGGAAATACAAATTGAAAATTATTATAAAGAAAAAAGTGGACGTCGTTCAACGTCCGCTTGAAAACTACTTTAGCAAATCCGCAGCAGCGGATGCCATAAGTGCCGCGCCGGTCACGAGTGCGCGTTCGTCGAAATCGAATTTTGGATGATGGTGATTGTAGTTGAGATTTTTTTCATCGTTGGCAGAGCCGATCATGAAATAACAGCCATCCGCCTTTTCCTGCATATAGCCCATATCCTCTGCGCCCATCGTAAGATACGGGTCAGTCTCGATCTCGTTTTGCGGCAGGAGGGCTTGTGCGATTTTCAACACGCGTTCAGTCACAGCCTCGTTGTTGATGACTGGCGCGGTCACTTGTTTGATCATGATCTCCGCTTCACATCCCATGGACGCGGCGATGCCGCGCACGATTTGCTCAAACCTTTCATGGACGATCTTACGTACTTCCGGTTCGAACGTGCGGATGGTGCCGTTGAGTTCGGCAGTCTGCGGGATGATGTTGAAGGCTGTGCCAGTGTGCAGCGATGTGACGCTTACCACAGCAGGTTTCAACGGAGCAACGTTGCGCGATACGATGGTTTGCAGTGCGGTAACGATCTGCGCCGCGGCAACAACAGGGTCAACAGTTGTTTCAGGCGCCGCGCCGTGGCCGCCCTTGCCGGTTAGTTTGACGACGAACAGATCCGCACCCGCCATCACGGGTCCGCTGCCGACGTGAATCCAACCGACAGGTTTATCATTCCAAACATGTAGTGAGAGTGTCTTTTCGACCTTGGGATTCTCCAAAACGCCGTCGCGCATCATCATCAACGCGCCGCCGACCTCTTCGCCGTTCGTTCCCTCCTCGGAGGGTTGAAAACAAAACTTGATACTACCTGCAAGTTGATCGCGCCTCGCGTGGAGCATTTTAGCAACGGTGAGTCCGATCGCGGTGTGCCCGTCGTGTCCGCAGGCATGCATCACACCGGGGTTTTCCGACGCATATTCTGCACCGGTCTCTTCGGTGATAGGGAGCGCGTCCATGTCGAAGCGGAGGAGGATGGTTGGTCCCGGCTTTGATCCCTCCAGGTACCCTACTACGCCGGTTATGCCAACTCCTTTTGTCACTTCAAGTCCGAGGGCTTCGAGTTCTTTCGCAACGATTCCACCGGTGCGGACTTCGCGGAAACCAAGTTCAGGATGTCTGTGAAAATCTCGGCGCAGGGCTTGTGTATAAGGGAAAAGTTCTTCGGCGTGTTTGAGAAAATCGTTCATGGCTCCTCCAGTAGTACGTTTGAATTCAGTGCTATAAAACGCGCGATATCCTAACTGTATTTCACAACTCTAAACTTTTCTTCGTAGCGCGGGTTCTCTTCTGTGCTGTCTTCGGCACGGCGGGCTTTCATCCGTTCGGCGAGTTTGTCGGGTTCCTGGATTTGCGTCTTGTGCTCGAGCAGGGCTTTGAGTTTGATATCCCATGTGTCTGTTACGTCAAGAATGGTATTCGGCTGGGAGGTCAGCGAACACCAGATCTCTTTCGGCATATGAGGTTCGAATCCCTCATCGATTAATTCAGGGAAAAATACTTTGCTTCCCGCGGCGGGGAAGACCGCGTCCAGTACGACTTGTCCACAGGCGCGGTGATCGGGGTGGTTGAGTCCGTACATGGCGAACAAATTTTGTGGATCGCAAGTGACGAGAATATCCGGCTTGTGTCTGCGGATCTCGCGGACGATGTCGCGGCGTAGGTCAAGGCTGGGGATGAGGTAACCATCCTCAATGTCCAGGAAGTGAACCGCTTTGACGCCGATCACGTTCGCCGCGTTTTGTTGTTCTACGTGCCGCGTCGCGCACAATTTTTCGGGCGTCATATCCGCTTGTGTGGCGGGATTAAATCCCTTATCGCCGCACGTTAAAAGCAAATAGGTGACCTCATGGCCGGCTCGCGCCCATTTCGCAAGCGAAGCGCCACAAAAAAATTCTGGGTCATCGGGGTGAGCCAGAATTACCAGAATTTTTTGAGCGGTTTTCCACGTTTCAGTTTGCCCGGTCATTGTTGTTTTTACGAGGGCTGGATTTGCCGCAGGTGCATCCGCCTGAGTTGTGGCGGTCGCACGGCGCTTCCGATTTTCGGCGCAGGGCTTCGAGTTCATCCCATGGTTGTAATTCCTCGCGTTCGAACGTGGTCGTGAACCGTTCTTCGCCGTCAAGAAGCACCATCACTTTGTTGCTCATGGGCAATACGTCTATGACTTTGCCTTCACCTTTTGGTGTGATCACGCGTTTGTTGCGTTTGGGCAATTGTTTGCGCGCTTCCACGTATTGCTCGTATTCATAGATAAGGCAGCAACGCAAGCGGCCGCACATACCGGTGATCTCCTCCGGTGTGAGCGAAATACCCTGTTCTTTCGCCATCTTGATCGAGATGGGGGAGAAGTCGGTGAGGAATTTCGAGCAGCAACGCGTTTCGATTCCACATGCACCCATGCCGCCGATGATCTTTGCCACGTCGCGTGGACCGATCTGGCGTAGTTCGATCTGTGTATTCGGGTATAGGTTGAGCATATCCTTCTTGAGGGATTTGAGGTCAACCTTCTCCTCTGTCTCGGTGTTGAAGAGGAATGCGAGACGCGTGCCGTCAAAGTTGTATTCCGCAGCGACGATCTTCACACCTTCGAGCTTTAGTTCTGATGCGCGGGCGCGGCAATTGATCATTGCTTCTGTCTGTTTGGATTGCCACGATTGGCGGAGGAGGAGGTCGCGTGGGGTGGCACGCCTCTCTACGGACCTCCAGCCGCCTTCCGGTCTGGGAGGCGTTTCCTTCTCCACACGGATGACTTCCCCCAGGTGTTTGCCGCGTGAGGTATCCACGATCACATGTTCTCCAACCTGCACGTCTGGTACGGAGGATGTATCGAAATGGTAGATTTTTCCAACTTTTGTAAAGCGGACTCCGATGATTTGAGTTTGCATGGCTCGAATTATACCGTAAGGAACTTTGGGGCGGCATGATATATGCGAATGCCGTAGAGACTGCCGGGGTAATAATCAATTATGGTAGCATTGAGAAAACAGGATTCAAAACTCGAATTCGGAGAACGTATGTCTGAACAGAACAAAGAATCGATTCGTCGATTCTATGAGGAGTTGGTCAATGAAAGAAGGATCGAGCTTGCGGCTGAGATGATCCTCGAGAATTTTGACGATCATGCCGCGCGGGGTACCGGCTTGGAAAATTTCAAAACGTTATACAACGTCATGTTGCGAATTTTCCCTGATATCCAAGCCAGAATCGAGGACTTGATCGCCGAGGGGGACAAGGTAGTAGCGCGGGTGGAATTCACAGCCACCCAAGCCGGGTCATTTCGCGGGTTTCCACCTGCCCGCCGGCGGGTGACCTTTTCTGGTATGGATATATTTCGCTTCAAGGATGGGATGATCGCTGAAAGGTGGGTACAGCGCGACTTTCTCGGAATGCTCGAAAAACTGGGGCATCTATCGAATCCCTGAGTTTGCCAGGAAGAAGAGAGATGGTCCAATTGCAGACATGTCAAAAGTCATGCTTGAATATTGACATCGAATGCCGTAGACTGGGGTTGTAAGGGTCGTACGTAAGACACCCCTTAGGAGATGTTTCCATGAACGGCAAACGGATCTTTCAAATTCTGATGGTTTTTGTTTTGCTGGTTGCGTCCTTCGCTACAGTGACCCGCGCGCAAGCCTGGTCTTCGTGCCCGAGCGTGTATTACGTCCAGCCGGGAGATTGGCTTGCCAAGATTGCCCGGAATTGCGGTGTTTCACTCTCGTCCCTGTACGCGGCAAACCCGTGGACGGCATACACTAATTACATTTATCCCGGGCAGGCGATTATCATTCCTGGCGGGTATGACTCCGGCGGCTACTATTGCGGTCCCGGCTATGATTATTACGGTAGCTATTACATTGTATGCCGCGGTGACACATTGGGCGGCATAGCCATGTACTATGGCGTGACGATCAATTACCTGCAATGGAGGAACGGTATCGCCAACGCGAACCGTATCTATGCGGGTCAGTTAATACGCCCCTAGCAGGGATGTGCACTGCTCAATACGAATCAAAAGGACTTAGGCTTAGATGAAGCCTAAGTCCTTTGTTTGACTGTATCAGAAGTATCTTTTCCCCGTCATTTATAGTGTATCGAAGTGATTCGAAGATTCACATGAGATCCATCATGAATATCAGAGCATGGGTGCTAGGTTTTGTGTGTGGACAAAGTTTTGTGTTTCATGAGATAATCTCATACCTTGGAGTAAATTTGGAGCAGTCCGGCCAATGAATGACAAAAAAAGCCAAAGCGTAGTCATTCCCGTCATTGTTATCAGTGTATGTCTGGTCGCATTTGTGATTCCGTTCCTGTTTTCACTGGGAGTGGATGATACGCACGACGATGTTGTTCTTGCGCCGCGTTTTACCGCCACATCCACGCCGCTGGATAGGATTTTTACACAACAAGCATTTGCAGATCTTTTTTTTACTCCGACACTCCCTCTCCTTCTGACAAATACTCCACTTCCAACTTTGACTGAACAATTGGTCGCGGCAATTCTAATAACTGGCCCAACATCCACATTTACGCCAAGTATCACGCCTTCCTCCACCGCGACACGAACACCTATTTCAATCTTTCCTACGCGGACTCAATCAAATCCGAACACCCCATTCCCAAGCGCTACCCCCACAAACCCACCACCTACAAGCACTGCTACAAAACCTCCACCCACCAACACGCCCATTGTCATAATAACAAATACTTCATCACCAATCCCTCCTACGGAAACTCCGGAACCTCCCACTCCTGAACCGCCGACTCCGGAACCTCCCACTCCTGAACCGCCGACTCCGGAACCATAAATGATTTGTTGGTTAATTTTAAAACCAAAACAACCTGCCGAGATGCAGGTTGTTTTGGTTCGGAAACCCGAATCATTTACTCGATGATTTTAATCTGTATTTCATTCCTCCCGCTGAGTGCCGCAACGCTGACCTTCGCCGCCAGATTTTCAGCGATCTCTCGTAATGATTTCGCGACTGGCGAATCAGGATGTGAAACAACGATCGGCTTCCCAGTGTCGCCTCCAATTCGAACGTTTTGATCGATCGGCACTGTCCCGAGGAAGGGCGTGTTTGTAATCTGGGCGAGGTGCTCGCCTCCGCCTGTCCCGAACAAATCCATGTGTGAACCGTCGGGTAATTCAAGATAGGACATGTTCTCGATGATTCCCAATATCGGTACTTCTAGAGTCTTGAACATGTTGAGACCTCGACCGGCATCCTCGAGCGAGACGAGTTGTGGAAGTGTGACGATTACCGCGCCGCTCAAGGGTAATGCCTGCGCCAACGAAAGTGAAGCGTCACCCGTGCCGGGCGGCAGGTCAATGATCAGGTAATCCAACTCGCCCCATTCGACATCGCTCAAAAACTGACGGATTGCCGAGTTGAGCATGGGTCCGCGCCAGATGAGGGGTTGACCGGGCTTGACCAGCAAGCCCATCGAGATCATCTTCAAGCCGTACGCTTCTGCTGGGATGAGTCGCGCGCCTTGAGGGGGTGGGAGTTTTTCCACACCCAGCATCGTTGGTGTGTTTGGTCCATAGATGTCTGCGTCCATGAGACCAACTCTGGCGCCAGTTTGAGCAAGTGCCACCGCGATATTCACCGCAACTGTGGATTTGCCCACGCCGCCCTTGCCTGAACCAACCGCAATGGCGTTCCGAATCGGTGTCTTGACCAATCCGCGCATCCTGCCATCGTTTGGCACATCCGAATCCATTTTCACATTGACCGACTTCACGCCCTCGATTTTCATCACAGCATCTTTTGAGTCCTTTTCGATCTTCCCGCGAAATGGACAGGCGGGCGTTGTGAGCATTACTGTGAACGAAACGCTATCACCGCTAATCTCGATATCTTTCACCATGTTTAAGGTGACGAGATCCTGCCCGAGATCGGGTTCAGTAACATTGCCAAGAGCGGAGAGAATTAATTCTTTTGTGATTTGATTTGTCATGTTTTTTCTAAATTTTCAGGGGCGGATGGATTCGTCCGCCCCTGCGTATTGAATGGTTGAGTTTAATTTGCTGTCGGTGTGACAGGTGGTTCGGCGGGTTTTGCCGCGGCTTGTGCCGCAGCGGCAGCGGCTTTTGCGGCTTCTTTCGCTTTCTTGGCTTCTTCTTCCGCTTTGCGTGCGGCTTCCTCGCGCGCATAGTTCAACGGGCGGATGCTTTTGTAATACTCGCTCGACTTGAGCAGCAATTCCATGTTGTACACATTGCGGCTGTATGAAGCGATCTCGAAATCGTGATCCATTTTGATCGCATCGAAGGGACAGTATTCCGCGCAGAAGCCGCAGTTCATGCAGATATCTGCATCGATGAAGAAATCCGTCGGTTCGGGAATCGGCTTGCCTGTGGTCGGGTCGTTGGAGCGAACGATCCAGATACATTGCGGTGGGCAAACCTTCGCGCAAATGCCGCATGAGGTGCACAGAATTTCCCGTTTACCATCGGGCAGTTCGTTGTAAACGAGGAAGGGGAGGTAACGCGCTTCTTCCGGCAGGATCAGCCTTTCCTCTGGATACTGAACCGTGAAAATGCCTTTCTGATCCTTGCTGGAGCGGTGTCGCACACCTTCTTCGGTGTAATACCGTTTCTTGCCGCGCAACAACCACGAGATATCTTCGGTATAGGTGTCCCAGAACCGTTTCCACGTGACGCCGAGACCTTTGAGTATTCCTTTTCCGTACATGTTCATCTCCTCTTAGCGGTCACATTCACCCATCACCATATCGAACATGGCGAGCAGGACGACAAAATCCGCGATCTTGGTGCCAATGCATATTTTCTCTAGCGCGGTGACGTTGACGAATGACGCGGGTCGAACGTGGTAGCGCCACGGATTCGGCTTGCCGTTCGACACGACATAGTAGCCGAGTTCGCCCTTCGGCGATTCAACACGTCCATACGCTTCACCTGCCGGGACCCGAACCTGATACGCCGGTTTCTGCGAGTTGATCGGACCCTCCGGGATTTGCTTGATGGCTTGTTCAAGGATCCGCAGGGATTGTCGAATTTCGTCAATGCGGATCAGGTAATTGTCCATCAGGTCGCCGTTGTAGCGGACAGCCACATCAAAATCGAAGCGGTCGTAGATTCCATACGGGTCGGCGCGCCGGATATCATACGGTACACCCGCGGCTCGAAGGACCGGTCCTGTGACCGAATAAGCGACGGCATCTTCCGCATTGATCATGCGGATACCTTTCATGCGCGATACAAGCACCTCGTTCTCAGACAGCATGCGGTCGAGTTCGTCGGTTTTCGGGGCGATACGTTCGTAAACAAGGTCTTTTATCTTTTGCATCACATCGTCAGGGATGTCACGTGCGACCCCGCCGAATCGAAAGTAATTGCACATCATGCGCGCGCCGGAGATTGCTTCGAAGATGTCGAGTATGAGTTCGCGTTCCTCGAAGGCGTACAGCGACGGTGTGTACATCGCACCGAGATCGTTGAGTAAGGTGCCGATGAACACCAAGTGGTTCTGGATGCGGCTCAATTCAGAGACGATGACGCGGATGTATTCCGCGCGTTCGGCGACGGGAATTTTCATCAGTTTTTCGACTGCAAGGGCGTAACCGAAGTTGTTCGTCATCGAGTTGAAGTAATCGAGTCGGTCGGTGAAGGGCATGTTCTGCAGATAGGTGTTTCTTTCGCCGATCTTGTCGTGATTGCGATGCAAATAACCAAGCACAGGTTTGAGTCCGACGATGGTTTCGCCGTCGAGGGTCATCACGGCGCGAAAGACTCCATGCGTGGAGGGATGGTGGGGTCCCATGTTGATGACGATGCGGTCAGTGCTGATGCCGTCTTCCTGTTTGACGGTGTAGCGTGCCAACGCGCCGTAAAGCAGCGCGTCGCCTTCGGGAATCCATTTTTCGGGGTCGAAGTTTTGCGGGAAGGTGAGGTTATCCTTGAACGGATTCTTATCCTCTGCCATGTAGAACTGACCGTCGGGCCAGCGGCTCTTGAACGGCTTTGTGTCCTCCTCGTAAAATCCCTCTTTCCAATCTTTGCGAAGCGGGTGACCTTCGAAGCCTTCCCACATCAGGATTCGGCGCAGATCGGGGTGCCCGGTAAATTTGATTCCAAGCAGATCCCAGGCTTCGCGTTCCTGCAAATCCACGCCGGGGTAGAGATGAATCAACGATGGCACTTCTACCGGGTCTGCACGTGGGACTTGCACTTTGAAAACCAGTCCGGGTCCACCAGTGGTGCGGTAGGCGTGGTAGACCACTTCCATTTTGTCTGGCGCGTAATCCACGCCGGTGACGGCGGTCATCAGGTCAAAGCCGAATTCATCGCGGACTGCGGTGGCGACTTCGATCAGCGAATCCTTTTCGACGATGAAACCGGAGTAGCCGGGGCGCACGTCAGCTTGGACAACGCCGGGGAATCGTGCGACCAGGTCAACTGTCTGGGTTGAAGCGGGGGCGGGTGCGGTCATGATCATCCCTCCTTTACAGCCGCCGCGGCTTTGATCTCCGCATTACGGCGCGGGTCGATCAGGTCGGGTCCGAGAATTGGCACGGGCACGTAATTTGGATCCTTTGTCTTGCGCTTGTACCACGGCGCTTTCTTGATCGTTTGTTTATCGATTTTTTCCTGCAATTTGATCAAGCCGGCGATGAGAGCCTGCGGTGTGGGAGGGCAACCGGGGATATACACATCGACGGGCAAAAATTTATCGATGCCTGCAACAACGTTGTATCCCTCTTTGAAGGGACCACCGCCCGATGCGCATGCACCCATTGCCACGACGTATTTTGGTTCGGGCATCTGGTTGTAAAGGCGGATGATGGCTGGCACCATTTTCTTGGTGACGGTTCCCGAAACGAGCAGGAGGTCAGCCTGGCGCGGCGTGGGACGCATAACCTCCATGCCGAAGCGAGCCATGTCGTATCGCGCTGTCTGCGCGGCGATCATTTCGATGGCGCAGCACGCGAGTCCGAACATGAGGGGCCACACCGATGAACGGCGCCCCCAGTTGTACAGGCGGTCGAGCGTGGTGATCGCGACAAGGTTTTGCATGTCTTGCGGGATGTCGTACTGAGGCAAACTTAGCTTTTCATTGTCCATGGATGTTCTCCTCGAACCAGTCTTGATAGATCGCGTACAAAATTTCGTCGTTGGCTAGTGACGGGTCGTCGTCGAATTCTGTCAGTTGCAAAGTCCAATCGTAGATCTGTTTCAATGTCACGGCTTCGATGTTGGCGTCTGCGTGTTGACGTTTGAGTTCCAGCGCGATGGCGTAAGTCGATTCCCAACTGAGGGTCATTGTCGTTCCATTGCCTGTTCCCTGAAATACAGGAACAACGGAAGGGCAAACGAAAGGCCCACGAGAAATATCGCCAGAAAATAAACCCAAATGTTTTTCATGTTCAACCTCTTTGCCTCTGTCACCATGAAAAACCAGAATACAATTACGGAAACCAGCAGATCTACCGCCAGTCCGCCCAGCAACTTGTTCGCGGCGAATTGTTCACCGAGGGCTTGCAAGTCAAACTCACGCACCTGAATAAAGAAATAGTATGGTGCAATCAGACCGAAAATCGCTAAAGCCAGGTAGATATTTTTGCGATTCATCAATCTTCTCTATTATCAATTTGAGCGCGCTGTAGTTTTCCCGAATAGTCCACATAAATGGATTTCCACTCGGTGAACACCTCGAGCGCAGCTTGACCCGCTTCGCGGTGCCCGTTGCCGGTACCGCGTACACCGCCGAACGGGAATTGGATCTCCGCGCCGGTGGTGCCGTGGTTGATGTAAACCAAGCCTGTGAAAATATCGCGCATGGCGGCGAAGGCGCGGTTGACATCCTGTGTGAAGATCGAAGTGGATAATCCGTACTTCGAGCGATTGTTGACTTCGATTGCCTCTTCGAGGGAATCTACTTCGATGATCGAAAGCACGGGACCAAAAATCTCTTCCGCTTCGAGCATCGAGCCGGGTTTGACTCCATCGAACAGGGTTGGGGTGTAGAAGAAGCCTTTGCCTCCCACATCGGCAATCGACGCGCCAGCCAACACTCGCGCCTCTTTCGCACCCGCCTGCACCATGCTGTGGATTCGCTCGAGCGCGGCTTTGTTGATAACGGGACCAACATCCACTTTGGGGTCGAGCCCGTCGCCGAGTATGAGTTTCTTTGCGCGCTCAGCAAGTGCTTCTTTGAGTTTGCCAGCGATGCCTTTTTGGACGATCAGTCTGCTTGCCGCAGTACAGCGTTGCCCGGTCGTGCCGAACGCCGCCCACAAACTGGCATCCACGACTAGATCGAGATTCGCGTCGTCCATCACGAGGATGGCGTTCTTGCCGCCCATTTCGAGCGATAATTTCTTATTGAGTTTTCCAGCGGCTTCTGCGATCGCACGGCCGGTCGTTGTCGAGCCGGTAAACGAGAGCACGCGCACATCAGGATGATCCACGAGCGCCTTCGCCACATCTGCGCCGGGCGCCATGAGCAGGTTGAACACACCGGGAGGAATCCCTGCCTCTTCGAACACTTTTACAAACGCGGCAGAAATTGCCGGAGTTTCAGGCGAGGGCTTCCAAATGATCGTATTGCCTGCAACCAGCGCCGGGAAGATCTTCCATGATGGCACCGCAATGGGGAAGTTCCACGGTGTGATCAATCCGACGATTCCTGCCGGGTCGCGTACCGCCATGCCGAACTTGTTCATCATTTCCACCGGCGCGGTGTAGCCGAGCAGGCGGCGCCCCTCGCCGCCCATGTAATATGCCATATCGATGGCTTCCTGCACATCGCCGCGCGCCTCAGCGATCACCTTGCCCATATCGCGCGTGAGCAGTTGCGAAAGTTCTTCCTTTTTCTGTTTGAGAATATCGCCGACTTTGAACAACATTTCCCCGCGTATCGGGGCAGGAGTGAGCCTCCACGGATTGAATGCTTTTTTCGCGGCATCGACCGCCGCATCTACATCAGATACTTCTGCTTGTGCAATAGTAGCCACAAGTTCTTCGGTAGCGGGATTGATCGTCTGAAACGTGCTTTTTCCTTTGACCCACTTGCCGTTGATATAGTTTAGAAATTCCATCAGGTTCCTTATGAAGTGAAGGTTTGAAATTTTCCCAGCGTTTCAGATTATAGCACTCGAACCGGAAGGTCAATCAAATTTCGTAAAAATATATTTTCATAAATAAGAAAGTGAGTATAATCATGGTATGGTTATGACAACCGCCCGCCATAGAGTGCTGGCGTATTTGACGAAGAATCGGAGTGCATCTGCCAGGGAGGTTTCACGCTCCTTGAAAATGTCTTCTGCGACGGTGAGACATCATCTGCGCATCCTTGTTTCGGACGGGCGGCTTGAATCGGCTTCCGTACGCGTTCGCACCTCCCGCGGCAGACCGGAGAAGGTGTATTCGATTCCCCTCGCCGTTTTAGGAGATAACCTGTCAGCATTATGCGATGCTCTTTTGGCTGAGGCAGGTAAAAACGTCCGAATCGAAGCGTTGGCAAAGAGAATGGCAGGAGAATCCGATTTTCGAAACCAACCCGTTGCGAAGCGACTAAGTCTCTGTGTCGAAAAATTGAATCAGATGAAGTATCACGCGCGCTGGGAAGCCGGGTCAGGAGGTCCGCGCGTGATCCTGGGTCATTGTCCCTACGCGGGAATCGTTGCAAAGCACCCTGAGTTATGCAGGTTGGACGAATCGTTATTGGAAAAATTGATGGGGCAATCTGTTGAGCAGTTGGCAACGATCAGAGAGGGAAGTTCGAGTTGCTTGTTCGCGGTAGGAAGGTAAGCGTTGTTATACCCGCAGTTAACCTGCGGGTATAACAGATTAACTATCAAACCCAAGTCCCGCCCAATCCATCATTTTGAGCCAAAGATTTTCCCTTCCCTGATTTTTATCTGCCTGTGCGAGTGACCAGCGTGAGAGGTTGATGCCAATGGAACGGAACGGCTCAGGGGGAAACGGAACGGGTTTCGTGCGGACAAATTCAAGTTCGGTGCGTTCAGTCTTTTTATGGTCGAGGATATCGAGCATGACGCGCGCCCCGAACCGCGTCGCACCGACGCCGAGCCCGGTGTAGCCTGCCGTGTAGGCTATTTTTCCGCGATGTGCGGTTCCCCAGAATGGACTGAAGCGCGAGCAGGTGTCGATGGCTCCACCCCAGGCGTGGGTGAAGCGAATCCCCTCGAGTTGCGGGAAGGCTTGAAAGAAGTGTTCCGCCAAAAGGGCGAACGATTCGGGTCTGTTTTCCAGGTGAGGACCGAATCCGTTGTTCCAGTGATAGATGGCATCGTATCCACCCCACAAGATTCGGTTGTCAACCGTCGTACGAAAGTAGTGAAAGAGGTTGTTGCCGTCGCTGAGTCCCTCACGCCCGCGCCAGCCAATGGATTCGCGTTGTGACTCAGTGAGAGGCTCGGTTATCAACGCGTAATCATAGACAGGCACAACGTATTGCTTGATCTGTTTGAGCAAGGGAGGAAATGCATTTGTGGCAAGAGCAACTTTGTTCACGCGAACCTGTCCATGCAAAGTGTGTGCGATGACCTCGTTTTTCTCCTCGACGAGTTTTGTAACGGGGGAGTTTTCGTACAGTCGTACGCCCAGATTGAGGCAGGCTTTACGCAATCCCCAGGCGAGAAGTGCCGGGTTGACAATGGACGAATCGAAGCGTTTCACGCCGCCGATGAAAATGGGAGATTTGACAACTTGTTGGATCTGGTCGCGGTCAAGGAATTGAAATTCGATATCATATGGCTTTGCCAAGTCAACGAGATGTTTGAAGTTTTCCAATAGGTAAGGTTCAGTGGCAAGGTCGATTTCTCCCGTCCGTTGATAATCGCATTCGATACCCAATCTTTGTATGGTCGTTTCGATCTCGGCGAGATTTTGAATCCCGAGCATGTGCAACACGCCGATCTCGTTGGGCCAGCGCGCAAGACCATTTTGAAAGCCGTGCGTGATGGAAGCGTCCATGAAGCCGCCGTTGCGGCCGCTGGCGCCGATAGCGACCTCGCCCGCTTCAAGCAAGACAATGTCACGGGCAGGGTTTTCCTCCCTGGCGAGAAGGGCTGTCCATAAACCGGCAAAACCTGCGCCGATGATGAGCAGGTCGGTGTTGATGGATTGAGTTAGATGCGGTTCGGGAGCGGGCTTGGCGGGATTGTCGAGCCAGTAAGGGATATGAATTGCATCGGCGATCGCTTTGTACGACTCGGGCTTTGGTTGCGAGGAGTAGATCATGCTCTCATGGCTGTTTTATACCTCGAGGGTAGTTTTTCGTGCTACTTTTCATTATACCTTGCGTAGAAAATGTGAAAAAGGAGACGAAAATGATGACAACTCAAAAAAGGGCTTTACGGCGCTCGCGGAGCAACCGTATGGTGGCAGGAGTGTGTGGCGGTTTTGCAGAATTCTTTGGGATCAGTTCGTTCTGGTTCCGGCTGGGGATGCTGATCGCCCTAATTCCCGGTGGTGTGCCGGGCATCCTGCTGTATCTGCTGTTGTGGATGGTAATCCCGACTGAGTAGCTGGGTTTGCCCTCACCCTAATCCTCTCCTGAAGGGAGAGGGGATTCTAGGTGCACCACCTCGATATTCGCCGCGCGCAGAAAGTTCGCGGCGTTTTCATCGTTTCGATA
>DAOTZF010000263.1:0-5283 GCA_034434415.1 Anaerolineales bacterium
AAGAAGGTCATCATCTCTGCACCTGCGAAGAACGAAGACATCACCATCGTGCTCGGCGTCAACGACGACAAATACGACCCGAAGAAACACAACATCGTTTCCAATGCCTCCTGCACCACGAACGGACTTGCGCCTGTCGCGAAAGTGCTCAACGATAAGTTCGGAATTGACAAGGGCGTGCTGACCACTGTCCATGCGTATACCAACTCGCAGAAATTGCAAGACGTCGGCGCGAAAGACCCGCGCGATGCTCGCGCCGCGGCGCAGAATATCGTCCCTTCTGAAACGGGCGCTGCGAAGGCCGTTGGTCTGGTCATCCCCGAACTTAAAGGTAAATTCGGCGGCATGGCGTTCCGCGTACCGACCCCGACTGTTTCCGTTGTTGATTTCACTGCAATCCTAAACAAAGAAGCCACAAAAGAGGACATCCGCGCTGCGATGGTCGAATACGCGCGCGGTCCCATGGAAGGCATCCTCGATGTTACTGACGAGCCGCTCGTCTCCACCGATCTGCGCGGCACAACGTATTCGAGCGTGTACAGTTCGCTCGATACACTCGTCATCGGCAACCTGGTCAAGGTGGTGGCGTGGTACGACAACGAATGGGGCTACGCCTGCCGCACTGCAGACCTCGCGGCGATGATGGCGAAATCCCTTTAATTTCCGGTAGGGGCACGATATATCGTGCCCCTACATATTCTCTTATGAACAAAAAAAACGTAAAAGATATCGATATAAAAAACAAGCGCGTCCTGATGCGCGTGGATTTCAACGTACCGATGGCGGATGGGAAAGTGACCGACGACAAACGCATCCGCGCCGCGTTGCCGACGATTCAATATTGTCTGGATCAAGGTGCGTCAGTCATTTTGATGAGTCACCTGGGACGACCCAAAGGCGGTTCAGACCCAGAGTTCAGCCTGCACGCGGCATCGGAAGCGTTAGCCTCCCTTTTGGCGCGCCCGGTCAAAATGGCGTCTGATTGCGTCGGGCCTGAAGTTGAAAAGATGGCGAAAGAATTGAAGCCCGGCGAAGTCTTAATGCTCGAAAACACGCGCTTCCACGCAGGTGAAGAGAAGAACGATTTGGAACTTGCAAAACAACTCGCTTCTCTCGGTGAAGTGTATGTCAACGACGCGTTCGGATCCGCGCACCGCGCTCATTCTTCCACGGAAGGCGTGGCTCGATTTCTTCCAGCGGTTTCAGGTTTTTTGATGGAACAGGAGCTAGAATACCTCGGACGCGCCATGGCGAACCCGGAACATCCCTACATTGCGATTCTTGGTGGCGCGAAGATCAGCGACAAAATTCTTGTGGTCGAAACCCTGCTCGCCAAATGCGACAAGCTCATCATCGGCGGAGGAATGGCGAACACTTTCCTTGCCGCGCAGGGACTGAACATGCAGGACAGCCTCGTTGAGTCCGCAGCTCTTGAAACGGCTGGGTCGATTATGGAAATGTCTGGGGAAAAACTGATTTTGCCGGTGGACGCGGTCATCGCAGATAAATTCGCCGAAGACGCGAACACGCAAGTTGTGGATGTGGATAAAATCCCTGCTGGCTGGCGCATGTTGGATGTCGGCCCGAAAACGCTGGAGGCTTACAAACGCGCATTGGACGGAGCCAGGCTCATCGTCTGGAACGGACCCGTTGGTGTGTTCGAGATGCCGAAGTTCGCCGAAGGCACATTCGCACTCGCTCGGATGTTGGCAGAATCCAAAGCGGTCACTGTGATCGGCGGCGGGGACTCGGCGAGCGCGGTCAAAAAAGCGGGCGTTGCCAAGCAGATGACTCACGTGTCCACGGGCGGCGGCGCGTCGCTGGAGTTTTTGGAGGGGAAGGAATTGCCCGGCGTTGCAGCGTTGATGGATAAGTAAACTCCTCAATCTTTACGAGGAGGCCTGAGGGTTGAATAGCGAAATATATCGAGGCTATCAGCCCGGCGAAGCAATCCCCGACCCGTATCGACGATTGCTTCGCCGGAAGTTTTTTATTTCAATTTCCCAACAATTTACAGAACGGTAAACCGCAATTTACAAGGCTCGGCTATAATTCGTCCACTGCAGAGGGTGCGTCGCACTTCTCTTTGCGAGGCAACTCTCAAACCTGGCAGTGCGACGCACTTGCGCGTCAGTGAGATTGAATGTCCTTCAACGTCGGCGATAACGTCGGACCGTACAAGATCATCGAGCAGTTGGGTCAGGGGGGCATGGCGACCGTGTACAAAGCCTATCACGCCGCCCTGGATCGATACGTTGCCCTCAAAGCCCTGCACCCGGCCTTCGGCGAAGATGTGACATTTTCAGCGCGCTTCCAACGCGAGGCGCGAGTGGTGGCGAAGCTCGAACATCCGCATATCGTTCCCGTGTACGATTATGCCGAGCATGAAAAACGTCCGTATCTGGTGATGAAATACATCGAGGGGGATACACTCAAGGCGCGGCTCAATCAGGGTCCTCTTACCACGCAGGAGATCGAAAAAGTCGTTGACACCGTCGGCTCCGCGCTGGCGTACGCCCACAAGCAGGGAATCCTCCACCGCGATATCAAACCGTCGAATGTGCTGGTGGCAACTGATGGTGAGATGTATCTTGCGGATTTTGGCTTGGCGCGCATTGCCCAATCCGGCGAGTCGACGCTTTCGTCAGACATGATCATGGGGACCCCGCAATATATTTCGCCTGAACAGGCGATGGGCAAGAAGGAACTTGACGACGGTACGGATATTTACTCATTTGCCGTGATGTTGTATGAGATGGTGGTTGGTCAAGTTCCATTCAGCGCAGACACGCCGTTCTCGATCATTCACGATCACATTTACACGCCCCTGCCTCTTCCGCAGACGATCAACCCGAACGTGCCGGAGCCCGTGCAGCGTGTGCTGTTAAAAGCGCTCGCCAAGGAACGCACCGACCGTTACGCGTCTGTGACTGAACTGGTTTCATCCTTTAAGGATGCATGGCGCGAATCCGGCATCCCGATGAAGGGCACGTCGGTGACGATCGCTAAATCGGTTGCGCCGCCGGAGCAGACGCGCGTCAAGTCTACGGCTGAGCCAACCAAAATGGCGGCGAAGGCTGAAGTCGCCGCGCCAGCCCTATCGCCGAAAAAGAAGCGTTCCCCCTTGATTTGGGTAGGACTCATTGGATTGCTCGTCGTATGTTTGGGCGGCACCTTCATTGCGCGTCAAAATCGTCTATTTGCAACTTTCTTGAATCAGCGCGCCACGGATCGCCCGACAATCGCCGCGACGACCGCGGTGAGTCAGATTCAAACTCCGGTTCAACCGCCGGTACAGCAAGCTACACAAGACCCGCAGTTGAACCTGCCCCCTGAAGTGCTTGCCGCGCAACAAAAGGTGAAAGACAACCCCAACGACCCGACAGCGCAATTGGACCTGGCGCTCGCGTTCTGGTCTGCCGACATGCCCGGCGCGACGTACGAATCGTTATTGAAGGTGACACGTTTGGTAGAACCGTCGAACGAAGCCTTCTATATTGGCGCAGGCGAAAAATTCACAGCCATCGAAGGCTGGTTGCCTGCCGCGGCAATGTATTATCAAGCGGTGAAAAATTACGGCGTGACCGGGACCGTACCCGAGCATTTGCAGATTCCCTTCCATGAGGCGGTATACAAAGGATTCGAACTGCAGGAAGCGCCGATCGTACTTCCCTACGACAAACTGGCGCAAGCGGACCAGCCCATTGCGTTGATCGCGCAGGCGCGCAATACATTTTATTTGGGACGGATCGATGAAGCGGTCACATATCTTAACCAGGTGAAACGCCTCGACCCGGATATGGACGAAGCGTACCTGCTTACGGCTGAGTTCGCCTCTATTACCGGCAAGCCCGATGAAGCGCGCTTAATCGCCAACGGACTGGTTGCCGACCTCTCCGCGCCGCCGTGGGTGCGCGCGTTTGCCGAGGAACTCTTACAAAACCTCCCGTAACCAAACCATGAACAATCGAAAACCCTTCGTTGCCGGAAATTGGAAGATGAACAAGACCGCCGCGGAAGCGCGCGAACTCGTCTCTGCGATGCTCGCGCCGCTGAGCGGAATCGCGGGTGTTGAAAAAGTTCTTTGCCCGCCATTCACTTCGATTCCCGCTGTCGCTTCCGCGCTTGCCGGAACGGATATTGGTCTCGGCGCGCAGAACATGCACTGGGAGGAGAAGGGTGCGTTCACCGGCGAACTTGCTCCGAACATGGTGAAGGAATTTTGCGGGTACGTCATCCTCGGTCACTCGGAGCGCCGCGCGTTGTTCGGCGAAACGGACGAACAAGTGAATCGAAAATTGCGCGCCGCGATGAAACACGATCTCACACCGATCGTTTGCGTTGGCGAGACGTTGGAACAATACGAAGCGGGACTCACGGCGGAGGTGGTTCAGCGCCAGATGAAAGCCGGGCTCGCGAATATCGACTCTGCATTTGCCTCTCGTATCGTCATCGCGTACGAGCCGGTCTGGGCGATCGGCACCGGCAAAGCATCCAGCGGAGAGAACGCCAACGGGGTGGTGAAGCAGGTCATCCGTCCGGCATTAAGCGGGCTGTTCGGTGATACAATCGCACAAGCGGCGCGCGTCCTGTATGGCGGTTCGGTGACCGCGGCAAACGCGACGGAATTCTTTTCACAGCCGGAGATCGACGGCGCGCTCGTGGGCGGCGCAAGTTTGAAAGCCGATGAGTTTGTCGCGATCGTCAAATCATCTCAACGATAAAAAGGAGAATGGAACATGGTAAAAGCAGGTCTTATTGCAGGTGGAGTGATGTTGGTGTTGGTGTTGATCGCGGCGGTCTTCAGTCCGTTCTGTGCGCTGGCATTCCTTTGGTGGCGGGTCTCGCGGCGGGATACATGACCGGCAACTTCGAAAAAACGCCCGCGACCACCGTGAAGAACGGCGCAATCGCCGGCGCCATCGCCGGCGGTTTGGGTCTCGTGGGTCAGATGCTTGCTTCGGTGATCAACGCCGTGGTGTTGCAGAACCCGAACAACCAGATTAACGATGTATTCGGTGTGCCAGCCGCAGACCCCGCGCAGGTGTGGATCGGTCAACTCGGCTTTGCCTGTTGCATCGGTCTGATCAACGTGGCGCTCACTGCCGGTTTTGGCGCGGGCGGCGGAGCGATCTGGAACAATACGGCGGGAAAATCTTCGCCGCCGTCCGACATGACGCCGGCGTCATAATCCGCGCGTGCATCAGGGGAGTTTCATGGTCGACCAGTTCACGGGTTTCCTCTGGTTTATATTAATGCTTGTGCCGCTGATATTCCTTCAGC
>DAOTZF010000264.1:0-1652 GCA_034434415.1 Anaerolineales bacterium
AACTGCGCGGACTGCGCGACAAGCGGATCATCCGCACCCGCAAGCAGGGGCGCAACGTATTTGTCTGTATTGATGACGAGCATGTCGTCGAACTTTTCAAACGTGGTCTTGACCATGTACTACACGGCTGATATGACTAACTTGATTCGACGGCTTTCTCTTGCTTTATTGTTTTTTCTCCTACTTATAGGTGTGTCAGGTCATTTGTTTTTATCTGCCGATAATACGTCTCATGCCGCCCAGGAAGCCAACTGCCCCATTCATAGCGGTGTGGCTCAACCCGAAAAAGCACAACCATTCACACTTAAGCCAGCCGTTATGATTGGGGAAATACATGACGACACTCGCGCCTTTAATTTGAGCGCAAAAATCTCCCACCCGCCAACATTTTAATTCCACGCGCGAGCCAGATCGCTCTCGCCGCATTGCCTGTCGAAACGCAAACCGCTCTTTTGGGCTTTGTGTAACCTGTGTTTTCTAACATTTGAAATGGAATTGTCTTATGGAAAAAACAATTGATCTCGAAATCCCCCTCTTAATGCCAGGCGTCGAAAACGATAAGGACGAATGCTTGAATCGTCTGGAAGAATCATTTAAAAATTACAAAGGAATCATACGCGCACACGTTGAGCGCGACAAATCCCCTGTGGATTTGTGCATACACTACGACCCCAACCAGTTGACCCTCTCCGACGTTAAACGTCTCGCCGAACGCGCGGGCGCGCAGATCATCAACCGCTTTCATCACGAATCTGTCGCCATTGAAGGCATGGACTGTTCGGACTGCGTGACCGTGATCGAGCACAGCGTCGGGCGTATGGATGGCGTGCTGTCTGTCAACGTCAACTACCCCGCTGAAAAAATGTGGATCGAATACGATAATCAAAAAGTGAACCGCGCCGCCATTGAAAAGCGCGTGCGTTCATTGGGATATGAAATCCCTGTGGAAGGATTGCGAAGTTGGTACAAAGAAAACCGTGAAATCGTGTTTAGCCTAACCGCGGGTTTGCTTGTGTTGATCGGCTGGCTGGGTGAAACCTTTTTGGGTTTACCTGTCATCGCTGCGACTGCGCTCTACATCACCGCATACGTTTTTGGCGGCTGGGATATTTCGCAACATGCCTGGCACGCGATTAAAGAGAAGCACTTCGATACAGACCTGCTGATGGTGACGGCGGCGCTCGGCGCGGCGGCGCTCGGTGAATTCGCCGAAGGCGCATTGCTTTTGTTCCTGTTCAGCCTCGGACATGCCCTCGAAGAACGCGCCCTTGATCGCGCCCGCGCGGCAGTCCGCGCGCTGGCAGACCTTGCCCCAAAGGTCGCCCTCGTCCGACGCGATGGGAAAGAGCAGGAACTGCCCGTTGAATCTTTGCAACTCGACGATCTCGTCATTGTCCGCCCTGGCGTGCGCATCCCTGTAGACGGAGTCATCTCAAATGGAAACTCTGGCGTGGATCAGTCATCTGTGACGGGCGAATCTCTTCCCGTTGATAAAGCGCCTGGCGATCAGGTCTTTGCAAGCACCGTCAATGGCGAAGGCGCACTCGAAGTAAAAGTAACACGCCTTGCCAAAGATTCAACATTATCGCGTGTGATGAAAATGGTTGAAGAAGCGCAAGCCCAGAAATCACCCACGCAACAGACGGTTGAGA
>DAOTZF010000265.1:0-2318 GCA_034434415.1 Anaerolineales bacterium
CCATTCAAGCCGCTCTGATACCGATCATGCTCACAGGGGCAGATGTGATCGGGCAGGCGCAGACCGGCACAGGCAAGACTGCCGCGTTCGCACTCCCCATACTGCAAAATTTTCAACCGCAAAAACAGCCTCAGGCATTAGTGCTCGCGCCTACGCGCGAACTCGCGCTGCAAGTTGCCGATTCGATGATCGAATATGGCAAACACCTCAAGGTGCGTGTGCTCGCCGTCTATGGCGGTCAGCCGTATGGACCGCAGATCGGCAGCCTCAAGCGCGGCGTGGATGTTGTCGTTGGCACGCCAGGACGATTAAATGATCTACTCGAAAGGAAAGTTCTTGATTTGAGCGGAATCAAAACCGTGGTGCTGGATGAAGCCGACGAAATGCTCAACATGGGCTTCATGGAAGATGTGGAAAAAATTCTTGGGATGACTCCCGCCGAACGACAGACCGCCCTCTTCAGCGCGACTCTCCCTCCGCGGATTCGCGCATTAGCCAATCGCTTCATGCGCGATCCTCAGCCTGTCACCATCAAACGAGCGACTCTCACCGTCTCAGCCATCGAACAGCGTTACTATCTCGTCCACGAATCGGACAAGACCAACGCGCTCACGCGTCTTTTCGAGATCGAACCCATCAAAAGCGCGCTGATCTTTGCCCGCACGCGCGCAGAGACCGCGGCTCTTGCGAACGAACTTGTCGTGCGCGGAATCCCCGCCGAAGCGATTCACGGCGACCTTGACCAGAACGCGCGCGAACGCGTGCTGGGGCGTTTCCGTGCCAATCAATTGAAAGTGCTTGTTGCTACTGACGTTGCCGCGCGCGGGCTCGATATTGACGACATTTCGCATGTCTTCAACTATCATTTGCCTGACGATGCGGAAGTGTATATTCACCGCATCGGGCGGACGGGGCGTGCAGGGAAAAGCGGCGTTGCCATCACATTGCTTGCACCGCGCGAAAAACGTCGCTTGCGCGAGGTGGAAGCGTTGACCAAGCAAACTATCACAAAGATGGAATTACCCACCGTTGGCGAGATTCATCGTCACCGCGAAACGCAGACAGTTGACAACTTGAAGATCTGGCTGGGGCGTGGACGATACAAGCGCGAACTCGAAATGGTGCAGGAACTTATCACAGCAGGACATGATCCACTGAACATTGCCGCGGCGGCGATCAAGATCGCGCGGGCGGATGAGAAGCAAAGACCAATTGCAGAAATCTCTGATGTGAAAGCAGATTTCAACAGGAAAGAAGTGCCCTTTGGTACCGCTCAGGGCAGGCGAGGGAAGAGTGAAAAGTTTGGGCGGCGGGAAGACTCGGGGCGAGGGAGCAACTCGAGGAGTCGCGGGGATGCGTCACATGAGGAGGGAATGGTCCGCTTGAGGTTGAACAAAGGCAAAATGCACGGAATCCGCCCGAACGATATCGTCGGGACGATCGCCTTCCACGCGAATATTCCCGGTTACACCATCGGTAAAATTCGTATCGAAGATAAACAAACGTTCGTGGATGTTCCCGAAGATCTGGCAGACCAGGTGCTGAAACATAGTGGAAATTATCGGCTTGGAAAAGAAAAATTAACACTGACGAAAGCGAAATGAATTAAGAATTTCATTGACACTTCCCCTTTCCCATGTTATCGTTGGCGGCGTAGGATACCAGTAGTTTGCTTTGGAAGTACCAGGTGGCTCACGGATCGTCCGTGAGCCGCTTTGTTTTCGCCGTTGCGGCGGCTCCGATGCAATACCAATGGTTACCTCCATATTTTCATTGCCCAGGAGGCAAACATGTCGGATCGTATCAACGGTACAGTCAAATGGTTCAACGGGACCAAAGGGTACGGCTTCATCGAACGTGAAGGCGGCCCCGATGTTTTCGTGCACTTCTCCGCCATTCAGGGCGAGGGGTTCAAGAACCTGCAAGAGGGCCAGAAGGTCGAGTTCGCCGTCGAACAGGGACCGAAGGGTCTTCAAGCCAGCAACGTCGTTGTTCTTGCTTAATTGACTGAACTCACGACAAAAAATCCCCGAGGTGAAAACTTCGGGGATTTTTTTGATCTAATTTCTCAATTGTCTTGCCCTGCCAATGAACGCGGCAATGATCAAAGCGATGGAAAACGGAATGAAGAACCCTATGTTGCCGTTGCTGTTCGCCCCAAAGTAATCCACTGCCTCTATTTTGTTCAGCGCAAGATACCACATCGTTACATACAACACTTCAAAGAGTTTGTGGCTGTTGCTCCACACACCCGATGCCAGCGCAAAGGAGGGAATGAACAATGCGGCGGAGAACCATGCGAGCAAGCCGACCGTATC